>RKRO01000280.1 GCA_007571355.1 Candidatus Poribacteria bacterium
ATGGGCAACCCTTCTTTTCCGTTTTTAACCCAATCGTTACACACGAAAGTGGTATGTGGGAAAAGGAAGATCGTCCACTGATCACGAATCCAGATGACGTGGAATTACCACCTTATTTACCAGATACACCTAAAGCCCGCGCCACATTGGCTCGACAGTACGATAACCTCGCCACTGCCGATGCTCGTGTCGGAGAGTTGTTGGATCAACTCGAAGAAGATGGACTCGCAGAGAATACCATTGTTTTTCTCTGGAGCGATCACGGTGAAGGACTCCCACGCGGTAAACGCTGGCCCTATGATGCGGGGATCCGAATTCCATTGATTGTGCGTTGGCACGCAGTGCTTAATCCAGGGAGTGAAAGTGATCAATTGGTGAGTTTGATTGATCTCGGCCCCACTGTGCTTTCGTTATGTGGTGTTCAAGCACCGCAGCACCTACAAGGACAACCCTTCCTTGGAGGAGAAAAAGTAGAACGTGAATATATTTTTGCGACGCGCGACCGCCTTGATTTATCGTATCAGATGTTGCGTGCTGTACGTGATAAACGGTATAAATACATCCGAAATTATTATCCCGAAAAGCCATATTTCCTCTGGGATCCTTATCGCAATGAACATCCCGTGATGCAGGAGATGTGGCGACTTCATACCGAAGGCAAATTAGAGGGTGATCAATTGGTCATGTTCCAATCACCGCGTCCCCCTGAAGAACTCTACGATGTGGAAAATGACAAATACGAACTTAACAATTTAGCAGAAAATACAGCATACGCAAATGTACTTAAACGGATGCGAGAAACGTTGACAGCATGGCAATCGGAATTCGGGGATATGGGGAATATATCTGAAGAAGAAATGGTGGCGAAGTGGTATCCGGATGGCATACAACTACAAACGGCATCACCACTTTTCATTCCGATTAACGCGTCTAACCCCGGTACGGAGCCTGTTCATGAAGATGGAGAATGGGACGCACCCCTGCTTCTGCAACTCTACTGTTCAACACAAGGGGCCTCAATTGCGTATACAACCGAACGAGGTGAAGATGTCCGATGGCAGTTGTATACAGAACCTTTGCGTTTACCTAAAGGTGAAACTGTTATAAGAGCAAAAGCAATTCGGATTGGTTACGAAGAGAGCAATGAAAAATCTATAAAATTCACAACTTTAGACAACTAAATGTCCTTGGAATGTCTAGACAACCCTATTGACTTAAACCGCTGTTTAGGGTACAATCTTGCCAAAAGTAGGGAGTTAGAATGAACACACCAGATCGCCCGAACATTCTTTGGATTTCGTTAGAGGATACGACCCCACGTTTCGGTTGTTACGGAGACCCAATCGCTCGTACACCGAATATTGATCGACTTGCTGCCGGCGGATGCCGGTTTCCAAATGCGTTTTCGACTGCTGGAGTCTGTGCACCGAGCCGTTCCGCAATCATCACGGGCATGTACCAGACCTCTATCGGTACGCACCACATGCGAACACGGCATACGAACCCGAACACACCTGATATGCCAACACCTTATTCCGCAGTGCCACCACCTTATGTCAAGACTTTTACCGAATATCTCAGAGGCGCGGGCTATTACTGCACAAACAACAGCAAGACCGACTACCAATTCACACCGCCCATCACAGCGTGGGATGAATCCGACAACACCGCACACTGGCGAAATCGTGCGGCGGGACAACCCTTCTTTTCGGTTTTCAACCCGACTGTCACGCATGAGAGTGGTATGTGGGAACGAGAGAATCGGCCATTGACCACAACCACGAATCCAGACGATGTGCAGTTACCCCCCTATCTGCCCGATACGCCAAAAGCACGGCAAGCATTGGCACGCCAATACGATAACCTCGCAACGGCTGATGCCCGCGTCGGTGAACTGTTGGATCAATTGGAAGCGGACGGGCTCGCAGAGAACACCATCGTCTTCCTCTGGAGCGATCACGGCGAAGGACTCCCCCGCGGAAAAAGGTGGCCCTACGATGCAGGAATCCGTATCCCCTTGATTGTCCGATGGCCCGGCACGTTGACTCCCGGCAGCACTACTGAACAACTCGTGAGTCTGATTGACCTTGGACCCACCGTGCTTTCACTCTGTGATGTGCAGGCACCGACACATCTGCAAGGACAACCCTTCCTGGGACCGGAGACGGTTGAACGTGATTATATCTTTGCAACACGCGACCGCTACGACGAATCGTACGATATGATCCGCGCTGTGCGCGATAAACGGTATAAATACATCAAAAATTATTACCCTGAAAAGCCGTATCTGCTCTGGATCCCCTATCGCAATCGACACCCGGTTATGCAGGAAATGTGGCGGTTATATGCCGCAGGCGAATTGGAGGGCGATCAGGCGGCGATGTTCCGTTACCCGCGTCCTGCTGAAGAACTCTACGATACCGAAAATGATCGGTATGAACTCAACAACTTAGCCGAAGCTGCTGAACATCAGGACATCCTCGAACGGATGCGCGGGACCTTGGCAGCATGGCAATCCGAATTCGGCGATATGGGACATATACCCGAAAAAGAGATGGTCGCGACGTGGTACCCCGATGGTACACAGCCCCAAACGGCAGCTCCGATTTTTATTCCGATTAACGCCGAACACCCCGGTACAGAGGTAGCTCATAGAGTTGGTGAATGGGCAGCACCGCTTGTTTTGCAACTCCACTGTTCGACACAAGGCGCGTCTATTGCCTATACAACAGAACAAGGGGACGATGCCCATTGGTGGTTGTATACTGCTCCGCTGCGCTTGCAAAAGGGCGAAACACGCGTACGCGCGAAAGCCATTCGCATCGGCTATCGTGAAAGCGAAGAGCGAACGATTCATCTCAAAATTTCGTAAGGAGACATTCAATAATGGCACAACAGAATAGCCAAGACTATTTCGTTTATGTCGGGACCTATACACATGGAAACAGCGAAGGAATTTACGTCTACCGCTTAGACGGTGCGACGGGTGCCTTGGAATATAGCAGCAAGATAACAGGCGTTGAAAATCCATCGTTTGTGGAGATACATCCGAGTGGGCAGTATCTCTTTGCCGTTAACGAACTGAATGCGTTTGAGGGCAAAGCGAGTGGCGCGGTTACGGCGTTTTACATTCACAAAGAGACAGGAGAGCTTAGTTATCTCAACCAACGCGCGACAGGCGGTGGTGCCCCGTGTCACCTGAGCGTGGATGCTACCGGTAAATGCCTGCTCGTGGCGAATTACGGCGGGGGCAGCGTCGCAGCTTTCCCGATTGCGTCGGATGGTAGGCTCGGTGAAGCCTCCGATTTTGTGCAGCATCAGGGATCCAGTGTTAACCCACAACGGCAAATGGAACCCCACGCCCACGCAATTATGATTGATCCGGGGAATCGCTACGCTTTTTCACCCGATCTTGGGCTTGATAAAGTGCTCATCTACCAATTAGATGCCAAAAATGGGAAACTCACGCCTAATACGCAACCGTGGGCACGGGTGCAACCGGGGGCGGGGCCTCGGCATTTCGATTTCCATCCGAATGGGCAATACGCTTATGTAATCAACGAGATAGATTCAACCTTCACGGCTTTTCGGTACGACGCGAAAGCCGGAACGCTCACTGAATTCCAAACAATTTCCACGCTCCCCGACGATTTCGACGGCACCAGTCATTGCGCGGATATCCGCGTCCACCCTTCGGGGCAGTTTCTCTACGGGTCGAATCGTGGGCATGATAGCATTGCGATCTGCGCGATTGATGCGGAAACAGGCATGCTGAGCCCCATCGGCTATGAATCGACACAGGGACAGACCCCGCGAAACTTCGGGTTGAATCCGGAGGGTACGTTCCTCTTTGCAGCCAACCAGCAGACAGATACGGTTGTTACGTTTGCTATTGACGCTGAAACGGGTGCGTTGAACGCGACAGGAGACGTAGCAGCGGTACCGACACCTGTCTGCTTGAAACTGTTGGCGTGTGGTTAATTTTTTACAGTAAACCCCACCGGTCTCACAGAAAACGCCCCTCTATCCATCTGTAGGGGCTGGAAGACCCAGCCCCTACGCTCCCTATCCCATGGGCAATAATTGTCGCCCTCCCCACAATGCTTATCCCAAACGATACAATTTTTGCTCGATAACGCCAGTTTGAAAAAATATGAGCGGTTTCCCAAGCAGACGCACATGCGCCAAAAAACAATAAAGTCCCGAAAAACGGCGATTTTTAGAAACACAACCCCCCTTGATCCCCCCTTATCAGGGGGGGGAGGGAGACCCTCAGGCGATTTTTAGAAACACAACCCCCCTTGATCCCCTCTTATCAGGGGGGGCGACCCTCAGGCGATTTTTAGAAACACAACCCCCCTTGATCCCCCCTTATCAGGGGGGGAGGG
>RKRO01000446.1 GCA_007571355.1 Candidatus Poribacteria bacterium
GGATCCGGATTCAAATCCAGATAAATTGCGTTTACACTACACTATCCGGATTGAATCCGGATACGGATCTGGATCAAGTGGTGCCGTGTAAACACGGCTTTAGAGAAAAGCTAAATAAGAGCACGAGTATTTGTTTGTGTTGTCATTATTGTTGTCTTTGCTCATTTGCCATGTTGTGCTACAGTGCATGAGCATAGTGCTAGTGTACACGTGTGTATAAATAGGAAACTAGAGGAGAAATTTACTGAATGCCATGCACACATATTATAGCTACATAGGTACTACTATCTATAACAAAACAGGTTCTTTCAGCCCATTAGATATTAAACATCTTTGATTTTCTTAATTCACTAATATTTACAGAATCAAGAATTACAACATTCTTTTCAGGTGAGACTGTTTCCATTGGTGAAAAAATTGCCATATCCATTGGAGTTATTGGAGTCTTACTTACAATTTCTTTCATCATCATAACTTACTTCCTCTTAAAAGAGATTGGCAAAGAGAGGGGTATTCAACATGGCATTCAACAGATACGGAAAAATCTTAACCAGTTACCTATACAGGCACTCTTAATCGGGTTCTTGTGCTACTGTTTATTGGTTTTGGGAAAGACTTTACGGTTCCGAGCACTCCTTAACCTTGAGAGTCGGGTTTATCAGATTACGCCGATCCTGGCACTGCACACCTTTTGGGGTAACATCCTGCCGATGCGGACAGGCGATGTCTCTTATGTCTATCTCATGCAACGCCGTCAGAAAGTCGACGCGACACAAGGGATCGCCTCACTTATAGTCGCAAGTCTGATAGATCTGATACTGCTGATAGGCTTGGTAATCGCGACGGCATGGCTCCTACGCGATGCATTACGTGATACCTTCTCAGGCACCGTCCTTTATCTCGTGCCGCTTCTGATTGGCAGTGCTTTAATCGCAGTTGTCGTGTTTGTTTCCGTCGCTCCGAACGCCTGTATGAAATTCGCCGATCTATGTGCAGGCCCGCTACTACGCCTTGAGAAGCAACCCGTATCGTGGGCCACTAACAAAGGGTTACAAGTGCTGCAGGAACTCACGGCGTTCCGATCAAACCGACGGTTTCTGGAGGTCTGGGTATATTCCCTGCTGTGTCTCGTCATCCGTTTTGGTTTCCAGTGCTATCTCGTCGTTGAAATGGGGGTTGACGTACCAGTAACCGAGGCATTGTTCGCACTCACATTTACCAACGTTTTTAACTTGCTACCTGTTCAGACGATCGGTAACTTCGGAACAACAGAATTCCCATTCGTCTGGCTGCTAACACATTTCGGAACATCAGTAGAAGTGTCAACTGTCACAGGCTTCAGTCTACACATTCTGATTCTAATTTACTGTCTACCTTTAGGCATGTACGGGTTCTTGAATAAGCCAAAGGAGCAATAGATATGCAAATTATTGATCCACATGTTCACGTTTGGAAAAACGATCCGCGGTTTCCGTGGGCACGAGAAACAACGAGTCCGCCGGAGGAAGATGCAACGGCGGAGATGTTATTGGAATTAATGGGGGCAAACAGCGTTGAAAAAACCGTCCTCGTTCAAGTTATCCACTACCGATGGGATAACAGTTACGCAGCGGATGTGATAAAGCGGTATCCTGATAAATTCATGGGGGTCTGCCGGATCAATCCTGAAGATCCTGATGCCCCGAACCATCTCAGTCATTGGACAGAGGAACACGGTTTTCATGGCGTGCGGCTGAGTCCATCTGTTGGATCTGCCGGTGATTGGTTCACAGGCCCGCTAATGCCACTTATCTTCGGCCGTGCCGAAGCCCTCGGTGTACCGCTGCTGATGCTCACAGGGCCCGAGCGATTGGTGGATCTCGTACCGCTTTTGGAACAACACCCAGAGCTCGATGTCGTCATAGATCACATGGCAGATTGCTCGCCTGATGCCCCGGACAAACTCCAATGGCTTCTCAATCTGGCGCGATTCCCGCGCGTTTATGTTAAGATAAGCCACACCTGGTCGATCTCAAAAACAGGCTATCCGTGGAGAGACACGTTTGAACAAGTCAAAAAGGTATACCATACCTTCGGCGGTTCGCGGATTATGTGGGGCACCGATTGGCCCGTCTGTCTCAAACGCGCCAGTTACGCTGAAACCTTGGCAGCCGTCCGCGATGAAATGGGCTTCTTCACACCAGAGGACCGGGAATGGGTGTTAGGCAAAACCGCACTACAACTCTGGAAATTCTAAACATGATTTCTCTTGTTGTAGGAGCGAATTGTGCGCGCAATATGCTGGTCTCCATTCTTCTGACAACTGATAACGGATAACTGAACGCCTCTAATTTTAACATTTGACAAATTCTCTCACGTGTGTTAGTATAGTATCGTAAAGACATCAACAAAAACCTGATTAACTTAAAAGCACCGTGGTGTGGCGCAGTCCAAGCCCCTGTTCTCTTTTGCTGGCGAGGCTTCCAATCTCGCCTGTCCACACGGAGAAAACATCATGCCGTTTTGTCCACAATGCAACGTTACATATAAAGAAACTATCTCGATATGTCTGGATTGTCAGGTAGACCTTGTGCCGCAAGCACCACAAACCGAAGTTTCGGAATATGGCGACTGGTACGCTATTGAATCTGTCCCAAACGAGTTAGCCGGAAATATCCTCCGAAGTGTCTTAGAGGATGACGCTATCCCTGTTTATGTACGCTGCCATGAGGTGCCTTATTACGGTGGTGTCAAAGGGAACGCAGGGAAATCCGAGTGGGGCGATATACTTGTGCCAACGAATTTAGTGCCCCGCGCGCGAGAATGTCTCAAAACCTATTTCGATTCGCTAAAAGAAGGGTAACACACAAGCATGTCAGGGGACCTATGGAAGCCAAGCAACTTTATCTCATTAAAGAAGCCAGATCTCACGTCCGCATGAATGGAAAAATTTATGTCCGCGCACACCGAAGACGTAACGGCAGTCACGTCAAAGAGCATTGGCGGAGACTACCGACCAAGCGGTTTAGCACACACCGAAGGTTTGACGCAGCTGCGGAACAAATCACTCTCTTCGAAAATGACGATACCTCAAGCTGACATAAATCCAAAACTTTACGTAAGAAGAAAATCACAGAAAAGTGTTAATTGTCCAAAGGGTTTTGTCGGCAAACTTTTCGTTTGCGGCACCCATTTCTCAGAGAAATGCTATGGTCAGTCTTTTCCGAAGTTTGCAAGTTCATCGGATAACGCACTGTTACTTGCGAGTTTGTCTTATTTTTTTACTATTCTTCATTGCAAGCCCTACGTTGTTTGGCAATGTGTACCGGATTAAAAAAGGGGATACCCTTCTCATTGCTGTCGTCGGGCAACCGGAGTATACGCATTCTGTACAAGTCCGTGACGACGGTAAAATCAATTACTTCGGCGGCGAATTTGATGCCGCTGGTGCCACAGTAACAACCGTCAATCACCTCATCCGTGAGTTCCTTGTCAGAGATAACCACGTCAGGAACCCCGTCGTTATGGTGTCACTTGTCCTGCAAGAAAATGGCGTTTTTGTTGGCGGGGCAGTCAAAACACCGGGACGTTACATCATATCACCAGAAACCGACATTGATCTATACCGCGCGCTTGCACTTGCGGGGGGCATCGGTGAAAACGCGGACCGCCAAGGCGTACAATTAATCCGAAAAGATACCACACAAAAAGTTGAAACCTACGACCTTTCAGCAGTCCGTCCTTACCGCGATGTCCGCGTCCACATCAACGATCTTATTTTTGTGATGCCGCTCAGCGTTGTTGAGGTACAAGGCGAGGTACAGAATCCCGGAAAAATCTTTGTTCGTGGTGACATCAGCATTGCGCACGCGCTTGCGCGTGCAGGCGGTCCCACCCAAGAAGCCGACCTAACAGTTGTTGTGAAGGCCGAAAGGAATGGCAAACGTTCCGAATTTAATCTCTCCGAACAGTTTTGGAAATCTCCACCCAACGATGAACCGTTCCCCACACTATCAGATGGCGATGTGCTGTATGTTCCCAACGTTTTTAAGACAGACCCTATCTATGTAACTGGTTATGTCCGAACCCCAGGTCCACAACGCGTCCGTGGTCCGTTGAATCTCTTGCAAGCCGTCGCACTCGCTGGTGGGTTCGATGCCTCGGCGAACAGAGAAGAGGGCGTTATCCACCGGCAGGAGGGTACAACCGTAGAAGTCCCGCTCAAATTCAATCCAGATGAAAGCACCGGGCAACAACAAATTTTACTTTACCCGGGCGATATTTTAGAGATTAAGAAAAAGTTTGAGGTCAATTGGGGACTTGTCAGTACCTTTTCTTTTATCTTTTTCAGTGGCGTGAGCCTTATCCTCCAATTAACACAATAAATTGAAAAAAGGAGAATATGAA
>RKRO01000329.1 GCA_007571355.1 Candidatus Poribacteria bacterium
CTAATAGTGCCTAAAGTTCAAGTTGCCTTGAGTCAAATCAAGGAATGTGCCTAAAAGGAACAAAAGAACCACTTGGCTTTAGACTTGTGAGTATGTCAGTGCTGCACTTTTTGATAAACAAGGATATTATGTCGTGTTAACACCCTATTCGGGAGACAAGGGTGCAGATGTCGTTGCTCCTCAGCGTAGGAATGAAGCAATATCCGATAACTTGGCAGGATGTCAATAAAAGTCATTTTTGTACCAGCGACTAACTTTAGACAATTTTAATAGTTTTTGAGAGGCGGCTTGGATTCCATAGAAACATCTTTGACATCCACTTAGTGGTTCGTATATATTATATACCGTCCCGCTGGAACTTAGAATAGGTAGGCACGCGTTTCTATGAATTCTATGAACATAAGGTTTACCCGTTGGGACTGCCCTTATTAGCAAATGCGGTTATTTTCTTGCATTAGGGTTCAGATAATCTATCTAAAACTAAATACCCCTTGAGGCGCGAAAAATAAAAAACGGGCATAAATTGCCCATATATGTTATAATTCAAGAAATGGACTGACCCATCATGGCAAATTTTGATACCGCTTCTAAGAAAATCGCTGAAATATCGCCTAAAGATTTCATACGTCTCTGCTTCGATTTTCAGGCAATCGACATCACCGATGTCGAACTCGTCCAACCAGAACAACCCACGGTCGACATGCGTCAAGCAGACATCATTATGAAGGCGGAAATTAATGGAAAACAGGTAATCGTACACTTTGAATTTCAAACCACAGACAGCTCCGAAACTGATATGCCCCTCCGTATGGCGGGCTATATCGTTCGTCTTATTGAGACGTATGGATTGGACGTTTATTCCAATGTTATTTATCTCCGGCCGGATGCGGGCCTCAACGACCCCGGACAATTTGTACAAACTATAACCGGACATGAGGTTTTGACTCGATACAAGGTCTTTCGTCTAATTGAGATGGATGGACAAAGCATCTTAGAAACAAAGCCCTTGGGGCTTCTGCCCTTTACACCTTTAATGAAACGTCCTAAGGACATAAGTGCAGAAGCCTGGCTGCGGCGTTGCGTCCAGACAGCAGATAGTGTGAATGTGGAAAAGAAAACTGCCTATTTTGGTACGTTAGTGGTTTTAGGCAGCTTAGTTTATGAACCAGAAACGATTTTCAATATTATCTCGGAGGAAACCATGGAACGCCCTTCTATTTTCGAACACTTTGCAGCAGAAGCACTACAACAAGGCATCGAGCAAGGTGCCAGAGAACGCGCCCTGAAAGACATTCTTGAAGTGCTTGAACTCCGATTAAAGCCGTATGCGTCGACTGTCTTCAAACCTACACTTGAGACAATTCACGACTTAGATCGGCTTGCACAATTGCATCGTGCAGCACTCCTTGCAGAGACGCTCGACGACTTTGCCCAGACACTCACAGAAAATAGCGATTGATATGTCCCTGAGCATCCACACTGCCCTTGAGAATTCGACCGGCACGTGATCAGATCACACAAACGCTTGTAGATACGCCAAAGTTCGCGCGACCGCGCCCAGGTTCTCCGCAATCAGCTGCTTGCCAACATCGCCTGCTGTCGTCCGCGCATCCGCATCGTCTAACCACACCGTGATGGCATCCGCCAATTCTTGTGCAGTCTGAACCAATTTCGCGCCGCCACGATCGACAAGCAGAGATGCCTCATGTGCATTTTGGATCGTCGGCCCCAAAATTACAGGTTTCGCCATCGCAGCCGGTTCCATCACATTGTGAACACTCCCACGGAAACTCCCACCGACAAACGCAATATCTGCCAACCGATACAGCTTCGCAAGAAGTCCCACGGTATCAACAATAAGTACATCCACCGCCGACAAATCCACTTCAGGCATGAGTTCAGAAAAACAGAGATGCACCAATTGCTCGCGCTTTAAGTGTCTACAAATCTCCTTTATCCGTTCAGGTGTCGGTTCATGCGGAACCAGAATGAGATGCGGATAATTATCCGGTGTGTTTTTCCGTAGCAGTTGATACGCAGGCAATAGTACCTTCTCATCCTCTGTGTATGTGCTGCCAGCGATGAGAATAGGACGCTTTAACGTTTCCTGCCCAAAAAAAAATTCGGCATCGGGTTCAACAGCGGCAGCCCGTCGGTAAACCTGTTCGTAGCGTGTATCCCCGGTAACAACAATCTCGTGTCTTGATGAACAGAGTGCTTGAAAACGCGCCGCATCCGCTTCCGAAATCGCACAATGCACACGGATATGCCGGTGCACACTCCGGAAGAACGGTCTTGCAAAACCGGATAATCGTCTCGATCCGGCGTGCAACGTGCCTGCGACCACCACAATCGGAATACCGTGTTTGGAGGCTTTCCAAACAAGATTGGGCCAAATGTCAAATTTGGAGAAAACTATTAACGAGGGTTCAATCAGTCGTATCAAGCCTTCCGCGTTCCGCGGGGTGTCTAAAGGGAGATAGACAGCAGCGTCAGCATAAGGGTGGGATTTTGCATTCGACGCAACGGAGGGCGAGAAGAAAGTTAAGACAATTCGGGTCTCCGCATAAATCGCTTCAATAAGCGGTTTCGCCTGCTCGAACTCGCCGACAGAGGTAAAATGGAACCATGCCGTTTTTTCTAAGTCTCGCGCACGCTGGAGTTGATCAGCCAATTCCACAAATACATGTTTCCGCCCTTTGATGCCTTCTCGGATTTTAGGGATGCAGCACCCCGCGCAGTGAAAACCGACGAACATCGCTGGCACAGCAAAGACATTATAGGCAAGTTTCCAAAACATAGCGGCTCATAGGAGGGAGATAAGAAAATGGAAGAGTGGAAGAAAACTTTAATTTCCAATCTTCCAACCTCCCATTCCGAGCGTAGGAATTTACAGCGCGTCTAAGATTTTCTTTTTCAGTGCATCTTTGGGCATCGCTCCAACAATCTGCCCCGCAACTTTACCATCTTTAAACACCAGCAGCGTCGGGATACTCCGAACATTATACTGCATCGCAGTTTGTCTATTGTCATCAACATTAACTTTCCCAACCTTGAAGGTCTCCGAATTTTCCGATGCAAGTTCTTCCAAGATGGGTGCAATCATTTTGCACGGACCGCACCACTCTGCCCAAAAGTCAACAACAACAGGGGTGTCTGATGTAAGCACCATTCCTTCAAACGTATCGTCGCTAATTTCAAACGTATTCGCAGCCATGATAGCTCCTTATTAGAGTTTAGTGTCTTGTAGGCGAAATCGCCGCTATAAAAAAATAATAATATATTCGAGTAAGTTCTTTTCTGAATACATCAAACTCTTAATATGATACCCTATTTTCCGAAAAATTGCCAATCAATTTTTTATTGCCCGATTAAATTTCTGATTCTTATTTTTTCGCTTGATAAAAAACGCGAAATATGATATATTGTAAAAAAATTGAGGAATAACAAACTGTCCAATCAACGCGATAAATATTGTAATATCCGAACCTACAATGGATTGAAGGAGGCACCGCATGCCTGATAAAGAGAAAAAAACAGGGACAAACATCTCCCGCCGTAGCTTCTTGAAAGGTGTCGGGACCGGAACCGTTGCCGCGACCGTCGCACCGAGCGTCTTGATCGGTAGCGAAAAAGAGACTGAGGCCCAAGCAGGGGACGCTGTTGCCAGCGCAACAATTCAACTCAATATCAACGGCAAACCGTATCAAGTTGAAGTTGAAGCGCGCACAACCCTCCTAACCGTTTTACGCGACGGAATGGATACAAGCGGGAAAAACATTGACTTAACCGGTGCCAAACTGATTTGCGACCGAGGAGAGTGTGGCGGCTGTACCGTCATGGTAGATGGAAAAACCGTCTACGCCTGCATGATGCTCGCAATGGATGCACAAGACACGCAGATAACAACTGTTGAAGGCTTAGCAGACGGTGACGATCTGCATCCTATCCAAGAAGCATTCATCCAACACGACGCGCTGATGTGCGGATTCTGCACACCCGGTTTCGTCGTCTCGTCTGCAGCACTGTTGAGTGAAAACACAAAACCGACGCTTGAAGAAATTAAAGTCGGTTTGTCGGGCAACACATGTCGCTGTGGCACTTATCCGTTCATCTTTGATGCTGTCAAATCTGCATCCAAGAAAATGTGAGTTCTATTGCTCGACGTGAACTTTATGCGCCAATATCTGATTAGCATCAACGCATTTGAAAGGGAGCGAAAACCCGATTTTGACAACGGAAAAATCGGCGCGAAGGCCCAATCGTTAAAAAGATAGGAGGAACACGCATGGCATCATGGGGAGAAGCAAGTGAATCTCGACTCATCGGCAAACGGATACCCCGTTTGTCAGGTAGGGACAAAGTCACTGGAAAAGCGAAGTATACTTTTGATATCAATCGACCCGGCATGCTTTATGGACGTATCCTACGTTCTGAAGTCGCACACGCGAACGTTGTAGGTGTAGACCTCAGCGAAGCGGAAGCACTGCCCGGTGTCAAAGCAGTTATACAGATTGTTGAAGTTGGAAATAAAATTCGTTACCAAGGTCAAGAAATCGCCGCAGTCGCAGCAGAGACGGACGATATCGCGAAAGACGCAATCCGACTGATTCGTGTCGACGTGGAAGAACTACCTTATGTCGTCACAGAAGAAGACGCGATGCGGGAAAACGCACCACAGATCCGGGACGATTGGGCTGGCAACCAAAGCAACCCGAACGTCAGAGAAGAAGGCGACATTAACGCAGGATTTGAGCAAGCCGCCGTTGAAGTAGAGGCGACCTATCACACACCTGTCCAAACACACGTCTGCTTGGAGACACACGGGAATGTTGCTGAGTGGGAAGATGAGCAGAATCTAACCGTCTGGGCATCTACACAAGGCGTTTTTGGAGTCCGTGACGATTTAGCAGGATCTTTTAACCTACCTGTAAACCAGGTCCGAGTCATCACAGAGCACATGGGTGGCGGTTTCGGTAGCAAATTCGGGCCCGGTGTGGAAGGACGTAGAGTCGCTGAATTAGCACGTATCACCGGTAGACCTGTCAAGTTGATGCTTACTCGGAAAGCGGAGCACCTCGTCGCGGGCAACCGGCCTTCCATGACTCAGCATGTGCGCGCGGGCGCGACAAGCGACGGACGGATCATCGCTTACGATATGAAAGGACACGGCACAGGCGGTATCTCCAGCGGTGCAGGCTTTCAAGCACCTTACGTCTATCATGTACCAAACAGGCGGACTGAAAGGGTGAACGTCGCTGTCAACGTCGGCAACCAACGCGCGATGCGCGCACCAGGGCACCCACAAGGCGCATTTGCTATGGATTCCTTGATGGATGAACTCGCCGAGAAACTCGGGATGAATCCATTGGAATTCCGTCGTATCAACGACCCAAGTGAAGTGCGACAAGCACAATATACCCTCGGTGCACAAGAAATCGGATGGCACCGCCGTAACAGCGTCCCAGGCGCAGGTAAAGGCGTGAAAAAACGCGGGATCGGTGTCGGTAGCGGGCAATGGGGCGGCGGCGGCGGGCGCGGCACGCAAGCACGTGTCACCATCAATGCGGATGGCACTGTCGAAGCGGTCACCGGAACACAAGACATCGGCACCGGTATCCGAACCGCGATCGCAATTATTGTTGCTGAGGAATTCGGACTTGCGCCGACCGATATTACGGTAAAGGTTGGTGATAGTGGACCCGGACTGCGCTCTGGCGGCAGCGGTGGTAGTCAGACAACGCCCTCTGTCGCACCAGTTATCAAAACCGCTGCTGCTGCAGCAAAACAGAAATTGTTTGAACGTATTGCGCCACAACTGAATGCACCTGTTGGAGATATGCGCGTCGGCAACCGCACGATTTACGTCGTTTCTGATAGAACGAAGACAATTAAGTGGGAACTCGCAACCGGACAGCTCGGTATGGAAAGCATTAGCGAAGGTGGAGAGTGGGACGAAGAACTCCGTCAAGACAGGGTCGCAGGCACACAGTTCGCTGAAGTCGAAGTCGATACCGAGACAGGTGCCATCAGCGTTATCAAAATTGTCGCCGTTCAAGATTGCGGATTGGCAATTAACCGCTTGACAACAGAGAGCCAGATTAACGGCGGTGTTATCATGGGCTTAGGGCAAGCACTGCTTGAAGAACGCTTCATGGACGCACAAACCGGACGGATGCTCAACGCGAACCTTGAGGATTACAAAGTCCCTGGAACTTTCGAGATCCCTGAGATTAAATCCATCGTCTTTGATACGCACCGGAAGGTTACAGGGGTCGGTGAACCGCCATGTATCCCGACGCTCGGCGCTATCGCGAACGCCGTTTACAATGCCATCGGCGTTCGAATTCGATCGCTTCCAATAACACCTGATAAGGTACTTGATGCACTGGCTGCCGAGAAGGCATAAGGAAGAAAGACGTTTACCGAAAAACGCTTTATTCTTGCAACTTACCGAACCGAACCGCAAGGAAAATTAAAAAATGGAAAAATTTAGTTACGTCAACGCCACCAGCCTGGAACAGGTCGCCACGCTGCTGAGCGACAGTCGGTGGGGCGAAGTTATGCTGATCGCCGGTGGAACGGATCTGCTCGCTGAACTTAAGGAGTACATTGAGACACCCAAGACACTCATCAACCTTAAGACATTGCCCGGCATGGATGGCATCAAAGCAGATGCAGCCGGCTTGACAATCGGTGCCTTAACGACCGTTGCTGACATCGCGAAGCACCCCACAATTCGGCATCACTACACCGTCTTGGCAGAAGCCGCGGGTTCTATTGCAACACCACAGATCCGGAACGTCGGCACACTCGGCGGTAACCTCTGTCAACGTCCACGTTGCTGGTATTATCGTGATGAAACGACCAATTGCCTAAAAAAAGGCGGAGACATCTGCTTCGCCGTTGACGGGTTAAGCAAATACCACGCCATCCTCGGCGGCGATCCTGTTTACATCGTCCACCCATCGGACCTTGCACCCGCACTCATCGCACTCGGTGCATCGGTCAAAATTGTCGGACCCGAAGGCGAGAAAACGATGCCGCTTGAGGATTTCTTTACCTTACCGGCAGCAAATCCGTTCCGAGAAAACGTGCTGCAACCCAACGAGATTGTCGTCGAAGTCCAAGTACCGCCTGCGAAACCAAATACGAAGAGTTTCTACCTGAAAGCACGCGAGAAAGGTGCACCAGACTTCGCATTGGCAAGCGTGGCAGCGGTCTTTGAAATGAATGGGAAAACCTGTGTAGCCGCGAGCATCGTCCTCGGTGGTGTCGCACCGGCACCCTGGCGCTCCAAAGAAGCCGAAGCCGTCCTGACCGGTAAGATGATTAACGAAACAGTCAGTAAACAGGCAGGCGCGGATGCTGTCAAGAACGCACAACCCTTGAACGACAACGCCTATAAGGTAACCTTAACACAGAACCTCGTCAGCCGTGCCGCTATGATGGCCACAAGCTAAAGGAGCAGCAGTATGTTAGAAGGAAAAACACTTCCAATCTTTAATCGTCCGATCTGCCAGAACCTCCGGACGAAGGCAATTTACATTCCGGGCGGCAATTTGCAGAACCTTGTTGAAAACAACCCCGGTTCGCACTATTGGTGCAACTGCACCATGCAAGTCGTAGGCCCCGATGATCAGTTCGTATCACCCGATGCCTGCAAGCAATCTCGTGCCTGTTTTAACCCTGTTGGTGGCAAACCAGTGGTGTAAAAGGAAGTTGCCAGTTGCCAGTTACCAGAAAAGATATCTCTTTCTTACTGGTAACTGGCCATTACAAAATATGTTGCTGAAACCTTTGATGCAATGGATACATGTCGGATCTGTCGTCCTGATGATAGGAGGGTTCTTTTTCTTTCGCGTTGTTCTGCTCCCTATTGCCAACCGTTCTACCGATTCCGAAAACCTGATCGCATCCGCCTTGCGACGCTTCAGCGGCATTGTCTGGACAACGTTGTTAACCATCCTCATATCGGGTTTGTACAACTTTATTACCTTCTTTCGCAGTGCCCGCGCAGATGCCGCTATTGATCCAATTGTTTCAGACTACTCGTTCTACATTCTCGTCTTAGGTATCAAACTCTTTATCGTTTTTCTGATATTTACGTTAGCAGTTGTCCTGACATTTCCATATCCAGTGTTCGGCGTGTATCAAAAGAGACCCGCACCGTGGCTCAACCTTACAGTAATCTTGGGATTGATCGTTATCTTTTTATCTGCTTATCTACGCCGATTGGGGTAAGAAAATTGGTATAGGGAAATGGGAATTCACTGACAGCCGACTGCTGACAACTGACAACCTTAGGCACTGGAGGAAAAGATGGCAGTTTTAAGTTCCGAAGATCGCGCTTTTTGGGAAGCGAAGGGTTACGTCGTTATCCGTGATGCTGCACCGCCGGAATTAATCCGAGATGCCGCCAACGCGGTCTGGAATTTCACCGAAATGGATGCCGAAGACCCAAAAAGTTGGTATCCTAATCCACCCCGTAAAGGCATCATGGTCGAAATCTACCAACATCCGGCACTATGGGCAACTCGTCAGTACCCGCGTGTCCATCAGGCTTTCGCCGAAATTTGGGGCACTGAGAAACTCTGGGTGAGCTTTGATCGCGCGAGCCTGAGTCCCCCCAATGTCCCCGGTAAATTTGAACGCACAAACTTAGGACTCCACTGGGACACCTCTATTGATCTGCCTTTCCATTTCCATGTGCAAGGCGTTCTTTATTTGACCGATACCGCCGCCAACCAAGGGGCATTCACCTGTGTCCCCGGATTCCATAACAAGATTGAAACGTGGATAAACAACCTCCCTGACGATGCGGATCCGAGGAAACAGGATTTAGTGGCACTCGGAGCAGTCCCTGTTCCCGGTAAAGCAGGGGACCTCGTCATTTGGCACAGCGCGTTACCACACAGCGCAGGCATCAATACCGCCGATGCACCGCGCGTCGCCCAATACATCACGATGTATCCAGCAGGCGAAACCAATCAGGAAGCACGCCAGCGACGGATTAATGCTTGGGAAAACCGGATGGCAGGCTTCGGCGGCGAACGCGCAGAAAAAGAGCATGAATCCGGCGAAACAGCGCATTTAACTGAACTCGGCAAAAAACTACTGGGCCTTGAAACGTGGGCATGAACCAGCAACTCAATCGGCTTGTCCGCGGCTATCTCCGATGGTGTCCAATCACTGATGGGAAACGGCTACTTTTAAACCTCGCCAGAGATTGGATTACTCCCGAAAATCCAATAACAACCTTTGAGACCAAGTACCGATTCCGACTGAAAGCCAACTTAGCGAACCCTGAGCACCAATACCTCTATTTTTACGGCACACATGACGAAAGATATATCGTCACCAAGCTGCTGAAGATGATCGAACCGGGGGATATCTGTTGGGACATCGGTGCAAACATCGGGTTCTATACCTGTCTCCTCGCCTCACAGGTCGGCGATACAGGTGCAGTCGTCGCATTTGAACCCGCATCCCGCACTTGCGACTACCTCCGTGAAAACGTCTCTCTGAACCGATTCACAAACACCACTGTGATTAACAAAGGCATCGGTGATAGAGTAGAGCAACGCCGCCTCTACTATTCCAAAGCCGGACTCGCCGAAGGCACAGCCTCTTTAAAGTATGCTCACAAGCAAACAGCATCCGAACGCGTGACGCTCGACACAATTGATAACCTTGTCAGTGAACTACCGGCTCCAAACTTTGTCAAAATTGATGTAGAGGGGTATCAATTAGAAGTCCTACGCGGTGCCGAACACTTCTTAAAAACACACGCGCCTCTGATCATCGCGGAGCTCAAGGATGTCGGCGAAACCAATCTTGCGGATTTGGCCGCGCTGGAGACGTACATCGCGAGTTTAGGATATAACCTTTATGAAATCCGGAAATACAGACTCAAGCGGTGCACGCATATTTCTGGCAACAAGAAACGCAATTTCTTTCTGGCGAACGAAAACTCACCCACTTTTCATAGGATCATCCCTTTCCTAAAATAAGAAATAGCGTGTTTACCGCATACGTCCCAACACTGGATACGCTGGATCATTATACCCTTTACCTGTATGCTCTCCCGGCGGTACCAACCCGTTGATGGTTGTTTCGTCGGCTGCCGTTAGCGTACAATCTAAACACCCCAAGTTATCCTCAAATTGATCCATCGTGCGAGGACCGATGATGACAGAAGTAATTACCGGATTCGCCAACACCCACGCCAATGAAAACTGCGTCAACGTCTTGCCGTGTGCCTCCGCTAACGGTATGAGTTTCTGCGCCACTTCATAACTCTCTTCACGGAGCTCAGTCTGTAAAATCCGTCTATCTTTTCGCGCCGCTCTCGAACCATCCGGCGGTTCCTCACCGGGCAGATACTTACCAGACAGCACACCCCTCGCCAAAGGACTATACGGTACAACACCGACACCATACTTCTCACAAAACGGCAGCAACTCCACTTCAATATCCCGATTCACGATATTGTAAAGCGGTTGCACACACACGAACTCTTCCAAACCATGCTTCTCGCTCGTCCAAAGTGCTTCACAGATACGCCACGCCTGAAAATTAGAACAAGCGATGTAACGGACTTTCCCTTGCCGCACGCAATCGTCCAAGGCTCGTAATGATTCCGCAATTCGCGTAGATGCATCCCAACGATGTAAGTAATAAACGTCGATATGATCCGTGCCGAGCCGTCTGAGACTCGCTTCGACCGCCGACATAATGTGAAATCGGTGGGATCCGGCTTCGTTCACATCGTCTCCCATCGATCCGTGTACTTTCGTAGCAATAACCCATTTCTCTCGGTTTGCGCGAACAGCCTTCCCGATAACCCGTTCAGATTCACCGTCGTTATAAACATTCGCAGTGTCCATAAAGTTGATACCAGCGTCCATCGCGCGATGAATAATCCGAATCGAATCCCTCTCATGCGTCGGTCCACCAAACATCATTGTACCAAGACAGAGCGGCGAAACTTTAACACCGGCACGTCCAAGTGTCCTATATTCCATATTACTTCTCCTTTTTATGGCTAATAGCAGTCGTCAGTCGTCAGTCACTTTCTCGTGACGGTAGCATTTCTACAGCTGCCACAGTAGGTTCCCTCCTAACTGACAACTGATAACCATTTACGCCATCCGTATCCCACCGTTGACATCAAGCGTCGCGCCCGTCACATAACGTCCCTCTTCTGAAGCGAGAAAAAGGATAGCACTCGCAATCTCCGAGGCATCGGCGACGCGTCCCAACGGAATCTGGTCCGTCATGTCTGGATGATTTTTCGCCATTTCTGTTGCCGCTACACCCGGTGCGATGGAATTAACCGTAATGCCGTATTCACCAAGCACACGCGCCAATGACTTCGTCAGACACATGACTCCCGCTTTTGAGGCGGAATAAGGCGCGGATGCCACCAAACCGCCGACTTGTCCCGCCAACGAACCGAGATTGATAATCCTGCCAGACCGCTGCGCTTTCATCGTCTCCATCACCGCTTGTGAGCACAGAAACGGACCCTTGAGATTTACCGCCATCATTCGGTCCCACTCCGCTTCAGTGCATACATCTACACGGGTATAACTGAAAATACCGGCGTTATTGACCAAAATATCAATGCGCCCAAACGTTTCAAGTGTCTTTTGGACCATCTCACGGACAGAGCTGCCATCTGCCACATCCGTTTTAATGACTAGGCATTGTCTACCGAGATCTGTTATTTCTGCTGAAGCTGCTTCTGCGTTTGCTATATTCACTTCAGGAATCACGATGCCCGCCCCCTCTCTTGCGAATGCAAGACATGTCGCTCTCCCGATACCGCCGCCACCACCTGTAACAATCGCAACTTGCCCTTCTAAACGCATCTATATTTCCCCTTTAAACATGTAGGAGCGAGCTGTGCTCGCGATACTAAAACTAAATAACCTTGGAACTATATCTTTTATCGCTTGCAAAATTGCAATAAATGTAGTAATATAATTTTATTATCACACGAAATTGGGAAAAAGTCAACACGCTAGCATTGGAAATTATTCCTTACTATCCACATTGCTACCTTGTTTTGAACGGAATTAAACTATGAAAACAAAAATATTCTTCCGCAGGCTTAAGCCTGCATTGATTTTGGTTCTCACTTACGGTTTTGCCTTTACAGCGACAGCCCAAAATTATTACCCTGCCGATGTCGGCAATAATTGGGTTTTAGAGAACGCTGATGTTGAAGAACGCCGAACCTATAGCCTTGAGGGTCCCGAAACCGTTAACAGGACAGAGGTTATCACTTTGAAGATTGAAACAGAAGAACTCAGCACCGGGGAGGTTGTTGATATTGACAAATATTTTTTGACTGTTGGCAGCGAAGCCATCAAACTCCACGGAACTGCCTTAGAGGAAGCTGCCATCGGCGGCACCGTGACAGCGGATTTTCCAACGCCTGCGACCTTTTTTCCGCTTCATCTGGAACTTGGCGATAAATGGCAGATAGTGGCGGATGCCGAAGTTAAAGCAGGCTTTTTAAAGATAGGAGGGAAAAGTACCACTAATTTAAAAGTCGTCGGATTTGAAGACCTTGAAACACCAGCAGGAACGTTCCAAAACTGTGCCAAGGTTGAGTTAGCATTGGTGTTCTCTGCCGGAGGTTTCATAAATGTTAAATCGACAACTTATCAATGGTTGGCACCAGACATAGGTCCTGTCCAATATCAAAACAGCGATGGGTTATTATTCAAATTGGTAAGTACCAATCTGCCAACTAATCCTTATGACGTAAATGCTGATGGTGTTGTAAATATTTTGGATCTCGCTTTCATTGCTTCTCACTTCGGTGAGTCGAACCCTGAAGCGGATGTAAACGCTGATGGGATTGTTAACATCCTGGACTTGGTCCTTATGGCACAGAATTTCAGCAATTAGGTTTATTCGGTTCAATAGTGGAACTTTGTCAACTCGAACGATAAGATAAAACATCGTAGGAGCGAGGTCACCTCGTCCAATACCAATCTGAAACCGAATAAAATAGCAGGTTAAATGTGTTTTAGTATTTTCACCAAAGAAATAAGTGTAACCTTGAAATCAATCGCTGGGTTACATTTATCACATCTAAGACCTATCACACGAAACCTAAAAGAGGTCAACATGGTAACTTGGAAAGTGGTGTTAGTTGCAATTGTCATCGCTGCGATAGCGATAGCGGTTGGAATGTGGTTCGGATATCAGTATGTGTCAGAAAAAGAGGACATCTCCGCAGAGGGATGGCATGTCCCTTCTGACCCTACGACTCCGCGCCAAGATCCACTATTCGTGTTTTCACCGGGCCTCACACGGGTTCCGATAGGATCGTAAATATTGTTTGATCCTATATTTTCACTTCCTTTAAGGAGTTTTGAATTATGAAATCTACGAAATTTGTGTCTTGGTTGAGACCGTTCTTAGTATTAAGTATTATCTGTGGTTTCGCGCTGACAGCAACGGCGCAAAATTATTTTCCATCGATGGTCGGCAACACGTGGGTTCTCTTGAGTACCGACGGGGCTGAACAACGTACCTATACCTTTGAAGCACCCGAAACTGTTGATGGTGAGGAACTTATCCTCTACAAAATCGCCAAGGAGTCAGTCGGAACAGGTGTAGTTGTCTTTGACACGTCCTGGGTAACTGTTGCTGAAGATGGCGAGATTATACTACATCAAGTTGCCTTCGACCGAGGGGCGTTTGGCATCGCCGAGGCGACTTTTGATCCACCCGTTACTAATTACCCCGCCGCGCTACCCTTAGGACAGACGTGGGAGGTAGTGACGGAAACAGTACTGAAACTCGTGGGAGCAGCAACCACTACCAGCATCTTAGAAGTTGTTGCAATTGAGGACGTTGAAACGCCGAGCGGCGTATTCAAAGACTGTGTTAAAGTGGTGATTAATCGAGAAGCCGTCACAGCACTTCAACGTCTGCGCGAAAATGAGATCCTATGGCTTGCACCCGATGTGGGGCCCGTTAAATTCCAGGATACAAACGAAATTGTTTTTAACTTGGTAAGTTACAACTTAGTCGAACCACCTGCAGTTGAAGAGATGCCTGTTGTGGAAGAAATGCCACCTGCCGAAGAACCTGTTGCTGAGGAAACACCAGCAGTTGAAGAGGCTCCAACAACTGAGGAAACCCCCGCCACTATAGAAGAACCTTCGGCAGAAGAACCGGTCGTCGAAGCACCGATAGTACCTAAAACTTTCAGTTTTGATCTCACACTTGAACCCGGTTTAAACATGATTTCTATCCCATTGATGCCAGAAGAACCCTACACAGCAAAGTCACTGGCAGAAATGTTGGCGGCAACTATGGTTATCCAATTCGATGCGGGAACACAGCATTTCGTCGGTTACACGATCTTAGAGGAAGGGGATGGCTTCGGCATTGAGGGCGGTATGGGGTATATCGTCAATACGCCTGCTGTCGGAATGGTGAATTTCACCGGAAAGGCGTGGGATAATCAGTCCGACGCAGATGCCGATAACGCACCCGCTGCACCAGCACTTTCTACCTATAAAAGTGTATGGGCATTCGTCGTTACCAGCGATGTTCGCGGGATGCAGGCAGACACTGGGTACACACTCGTCGCTGAAAACCTCCGCACCGGTATCATCGCTACAGAGAACATCACCAGCGATGTGAAACGCTCCGCCGCTGTCTGGGCAGACATGAACCGCAAGAGCGTCGTCGAAGCCGGCGATAAACTCGAAATCTCGCTCTACGACGAACGCGGTACTGTCGTCTCCGGTCCCTTCCAGCGGACAGTCTCAACCGATGACATCCGCAACGCGTTCCTCAGTCTTCAACTGACTGTCGGCGACGTGCAACCGAAGGACACGATCCTTGCACAGAACTACCCGAACCCGTTCAACCCTGAAACGTGGATTCCCTATCAACTGAGCAAACCGACTGAGGTTACGATCAGTATCCACAACGTCGCGGGGCAATTGGTTCGGACGTTAGACTTAGGCTTGCAGCCGGTAGGTTCGTACATGACACCATCGACTGCAGCGTATTGGGATGGTAAAAACTCGGTTGGCGAGCATGTGTCAAGTGGTATCTACTTCTACACGCTCCAGACAGCTGACTTTGCTGCAACCCGTCGAATGGTTATTCTGAAGTAGGAGACACGAATACCGACACCATTCATAGAAACGCCTTGATGTCACCATCAAGGCGTTTTTTGGCAAACTATAGGCGCGTACTCTGACTCTCCCCTGATAAGGGGTGGAGGGGTTCTCTTCAGAAAAGTGTGCTTTTATAGTAAAGC
>RKRO01000510.1 GCA_007571355.1 Candidatus Poribacteria bacterium
AGTAAGAAGATATCAAAAGTGAAAATAAAGGAACGTAAAGTATCGCCTTTTCTTCTACTATTTTACTACATTTCTATGGTTTACTCAATATGACTTCACTGAAATACGCAGCATTTTCATCATTCTGTCCTCTGTTTTTATCGTTATCGCCTATCAGTTGAAGAAGTTTCTTAACTAACAAATGGTAACCAAAAGTTGTGATTGTTTCATCGGTTCGTCTTGCCGTTCAATGTTTTTTAGCATATTATGTCTATACTAAACTTTGGACATTTTTTGGTTCCACGGCACAGATACGGCATAGCCTTTCAAAACACATAGCACGCCGCTGGCGTGCAAGAAGGAACAATGCTGTCTGCTATAGACATAGCACGCCGCTGGCGTGCTGTCTTTTTATCAAAGTGCCACGCCTCTGCGAAGTTCGGGGAAAATAGAGATTCCTTTGAAAACACAACGCTCCCCCAACAAGAAATGTCCAAACTATCGTATGTCTATAGCAAAAATAATGCCAATTGCGTCTAAAAACTATCTTGTGAGTAGATGAAAACAAAAGTAGCGTTGCCACAAGTGAACTGGGATTGTGTAAGTCTTGGGCAATGGAAACCGAAAAGCAGTCGGTAATGGTGATGATTCGAAAATCCCCCTAAAATGTGCATAATCTGCCCGATATTGTTCATAATTTGGACACACAGCACAAATTAGGGCAAGCATGGAGAAGTCGGCAATTGAGAGATGGAAAACTGGTCGGTGGATTACTTCATAGTCACCATTTTCCGGGTTGCGGTGAAATCGCCTGCTTTGACGGTATCCACGTCTCTGGATTATCGTAAAATTTGAAAATAAATGAACACTTTTATGAAGCCCCTCCTCCCTTATCAGGGGGAATCAGAGGGGCATCGCTTCGATGCGATGTGTTTCAATCAACCCTTACGGACTTTACGATAAAAGGATTCGGATAGTTTGTGAGGAGGGATGCTAAAGACGTAAGTGGCATTAATTTGAACATCACGTTGATTCAGGACCAGACGTATATCTCATTATCGTCTGGGGAATATCCGATAAAAACCGCCAACACGATTCGGGCGCGTGTCCCTTGGACAGGTGGCACTTCATGGATGCAGCGGGTGTTGAAAAAGTAGAGGTCTCCCTGTTGCAAATCGACTTGATAGTTTTCTATGCGGTTGTCAATAGCGTATTGGTCAAACGTCTCTTCGGCGATATACGGTTGAATCTCCTCCGACCAGAGGCACCGATGCAGAATTGCTTGTGTACCTTTTCCGTTTTCGTCGGCATTTTGGACGCACAGTACACCTGCGAATTGGTGTTCAAAACGGTAAACGGCGTAGTCTGTGCGCTGTTCACGGTATTTGACGTGATCAATATGAGGCTTATAACTGTGTGTTTCGTAATGGACACGGAAAATCGCGGGCCCGTACTGTGACCCATCGGGTTCGCGAGCGACCTTTACCTCTTTTTTGGGCGAAAGTGCATCGAGTGATTCGTAGATGAGAGCGACAGGATCATTAAATCCGTCAAATAGGAAACGAAAGAGGTGTTCAGTCGCTTTTGCGTGTGCTAAAAATTTTGCTTTATCACTGCCGCGGTTTCCGAGGCTCGTGCCGATGTCGATGCGTGTGCGTTTGTCAGCGGAGTTGATGTCCGCTTCATCGCGCATCAATCCCATATTCGTAAACCGTTCTATGAGTCCTTGACACTGAGAAGGTGAGTAGGCGTTCCGAAGGATAATAGCAGGCATTTCCGCTTGGGAAAGCGCGTAGATCGGATCGCTGTAGGTGTTACAAACCGTCTCAAGGTCAGGCTCAGCGGGGAGCCAGTTAGTTTGGGCGTTCATGGAAACCTCCCTCATGAACTATTTTTTACACGTTATCGGTTGTCAGTCCAGAGCAAACTGCGGTGGACAATATCTTTGCAACCGCCAGAAGGCTTAATTAACAATGGATAGCCGATACCTAATGACCCTTTAGAATCTCGGATTGAAGAGATAATCGTAATCATCTATTTTTTCTCCAGCGAAGTCAATAAATTCAGCGTTAGGGTCAAGGTCGCTGTTTTCAAAAGCTGCTTCGCATCCAGTTTCATACTTCAGTCGGCTGTTGGATTTGAGCCACCTCACGCGATGGATCATCGCTATCATGTGGCGAGGTTTATCAGAGGGGTTCGGAACACCGCGATGCCACAACCGCATATCACGGATCAGCGCGCTCCCTTTTTTTGCACTTCCTCGGATAGGCGGTGAAATTTTACGACGTTCCTCTTCACGTTCTGGGTCTATCCGTCGCTCGCCGATATCCAGATGTGATCCGGGCCAGATTTCAACGCTGCCGTTCTCCTCACTCGTATCCTGTGGTGAGATGTTGACGACGACCTCTGCTGTCGGGTGAGCGATCTCTTGATCAGACCAGAGGTGATCCGCATCCCGATGCAGCGGTTGCGTTGTGCTGCCCGGGCAGTTCGTATTGCCGTTGTAAAAGTTATTGTAGAGCCCTGGACCGAGCAGGGCCTTCGTGACTTGAATCACATAGGGATTCGCGACGATGTCTCTGAAGATATAAGGTGCGAAAGGCGGCGGTCCTTGTTGTAGGTGTCCTTTGAGGTGGCCTGCTCCCCCCCATTTTTTTGCGTTAATCAGGATCTGCGCGTCCGCGTCCATCCGTTCGCGTAGGATGTCCAAGTGTTCAGGATTGATGATGTTCTCTAAAACAACGTACCCGTCAACGCGGAGCGCTTGAACGGCTTTCTCTACATGCGCGTCGGTGAGTTTTTCTGATGTCAATTCTTTGGGTTGAACTGTTATGACCATAGTGTTCCCTTTAATCAAAAAATTCGGCATATAACGCTTGGACAGCTGTCTCCATATCTTTGGATTTTATGCCGAACATCATGCTGACCTCGTTTGAACCTTGATTGATCATTTCAATGTTCACACTGGCACCGGCTAACGCGCCTGTTGCGCGGGCAGCGATACCGATTGTATGCCGCATGCCTTCACCGACCACCATAACCAAAGAGAGTCCACGTTCTACGTAAATATCTTCAGGTGCAAGTGTTTGTCGAATCTGTTCAATAACGCGCTTCTCTTTGTCCAGGGTGAGGCTCTCTTCGCGGATGATAACGGACATATTATCTATGCCAGATGGGACATGTTCGAAAGATATGTCTTCAGCTTCCAATATCTGTAGTAACCGTCGTCCGAACCCGATTTCACGGTTCATAAGGTATTTGCTGAGATAGATACAGCAGACGCTGTCCATTGCGGCAATTCCGACAATCGGGATCTCGCTTGATGTGCGGTTTGGAACGATTAAAGTCCCCGCTGCTTCCGGGTTGTTTGTGTTCTTGATATTCACAGGGACTTGTGCCCGATAGACGGGTTCGAGGGCTTCATCGTGGAATACAGAGAATCCAGCATAAGAGAGTTCACGCATCTCGCGATAGGTTAACTCGGCGATGGGTGCGGGTTGTTTGACGATAGACGGATTCGCCGCGAACACTGAGTCTACATCTGTAAAGTTTTCATAGACAGCTGCGCGAACTGCTCCTGCAAGAATAGCACCGGTGATATCGGACCCGCCGCGCGAAAAGGTAACAACGTTCCCCTGTTTTGAATAGCCGAAGAACCCAGGGAAAATAGTGATGCCGGGACGTTCTTGCAGACTGCGTAGCCTGCCATAGGCTTCTGGCAGTACTTGTGCGTTGCCGGGCTCGTCGGACAGGAGCAAACCTGCGTCCTTCGGGTTCACATAGTGCGCCTCTACATCGCGTGCCTGTAACACTTCTGCGATGAGGCGTGCACAGTTATCTTCGCCCCCTGCCTTCATTGTGTCCATATAGAGATCCGCATCAGCCGTGCTGCTTTCGAGTCGTTCAGTGAGGTCGCTGGCGATAGGATCCGCACTTTTGGTCGGGAGCCCCAATTCAGAAACGATACTCCTGTAGCGTTCAATTGCTTCGGCGCATTCTGAGGCACCGAGTTTTCCAGCGAGGCGTTCCGACGCTGCGGCAATGAGCAGGTCGGTTACTTTAATGTCTTGGCTGTGTCGTTTTCCGGGCGCAGAAACGACAATGAGGCGGCGTTTCGGGTCAGCGGTGATGATGTCACAAACTCTGCGTACTTGCTCCGCTGTTGCGAGGGAACTCCCGCCAAATTTAGATACTTTTAGCAATCTGGTCCTCCGATTTTTTCGTTTTTAGTTTTAGGACTTACGCATTTGTCTATTAATTTCGCAATAAGTAGTTTGGGGATTGGTAAAATTGGAGTTAACGGTATATCTTAACATAACATCGCTCATGTAAAAAGTAAGTGCGATCATTTCGTCCGAAGGCAGTCACTACAAGGGTTTGACATGTCCATTAG
>RKRO01000189.1 GCA_007571355.1 Candidatus Poribacteria bacterium
TATTGTAGCTTGTGTGTTTCAAACGATCTATCCGATTCTGCGTCACTCCCAATGAATGAATAGCTCCCAGCATGAGAGAGGATACCGGTTTCACGGAGCATCAGATGTGTTGCGCCATGTGTTTTCAAGAACTCAAGTGCCTCTCGCTCGGATTGTCCACAGAAGACGTGCCGATAATACAGGTGTATCCAGTGTGGGAGATAATGGTCGGGGTCTGTGATGGTTTTGACACCGCCGAGGACATTAATTCTATTGCCAGAACCCCAGTTTGCGGCGACAACTGCGTTTTCGGGGAGTGTCTCTTTCATCCAATGGATCGCTTTGGCTTCGCTGCCTGTCCCGGGTGTCGGGTTCTTCATACGTGCCGCGGCATAGATGGAGCGGGTTGCATGTCCTCCTATAGGTTTCCAAAAGAGAACCGGTATCAACACAATGACTGCAAAGACCACCTTCGCGCGCCTTTCGGAAACCTGCGGATACACGATATTTCTATCCTTGAGCCATTGTAAGAGGTGTGTCGGTGAGAGATACAGGAGCCAGGCGGTGCCGTATGCAAGCGGTATACCGATAAAGAGGTCACTGCGTTTCGCGCCCCGTGAGAGACTTACCCAGAAAAGGAACCACGCCAGCATCGCGAGGGTCACAAACACATGTTTCGGTGTCCTAACAGCGCGGAGCGTTATAAAGCCGAGCGTGAGAACGGTAAGCACGAAAGACGCGATAAACAGGGTATCGCAGAGAGTGGCACCGACAACATGGCTCAATGGGTCACGGAAGAAGGTCGTTGCGGTGAAGAGCGTCAGCGCGAGTGCAAGGGGTACCCCTGTCCACTTCCATAGATGGAGGGGTGTGAAGATCAAGCCGATGCTCCCTAAGACAAAGATGGCCCCGTATCGGCGCTGCCAATACCCGAAGTGTGGATCAGCGAGTTCGGTGACTTCTTTGATGAGGCGGCTCTCATTAAACGGATACGCGGTTTCTGCGAAAGTGCCGGCAGAGATGAGTATATACACAACACCTGTCGTGATACCAAGGGCGGTTAACCCCCATGCAAGTTTTTTGCTGTGTGTTCGCAGCAATGGGACAGACTGCAGCAGGAGGGTTCTGATACCCCGCAGGGCGGCGACCGTGAGCGGTGGAAAGAGCATCAGGGCAGCGACGTGTGTCGCGTTCCCGTACCCACTTCGGTAAGCAGGGCTTATCAGATAGAGCCACGGCACGAACATGAAGAGATAGAGCAGATATTCTGTGAGGTGTTCCTCGGTGTCTGTGGTGCAGAATTTGTAGAGTTCTATCGCCACAACCATCAGAACGAACACCCCGAATCCCTCCCAACTCATGCCGCCCAAGAAACAGGTAAAGCCCGCGAGTGCAGTCGCAATCCATCGTCGTCTTCCGGGTGGCATCTGTTCTTTCCACAAGTAGTTGGTGACGACGAGTACCCCTATCAGATAGTACCATGTGTCTCGGTCACCGAAGCCTGCAGCACTGCGACTGATACTCCCGGGGAGTGTTGCTAACAGCACGCCCACAATAGATGCGAACATCACGCCGTAGCACCGGGCGAGAAAGAGGAAGAGGACACCTATCGCCAACGTAAAACAGAGGACGGGGAGATACAGTTGTATCTGATAGAGGGACCACCACGGAAACACTTTGTGTGTATAGGCGATAGCGTAGGGGTAGAGCGAGAGCAGCTGCGTATTATCTCTACCGAGGGGCAGCCAGCGATCCATATCGCGAGCCGGTAAAGCCCCGTGATCCGTGATGGTCTGTGCCTGCCTGTGAAAAAGATAAGCATCGTTTTCAGTGAACTGCCCATCCGGGATCCGTTCTACCCCTTGTATCCGAAGGGTGAAGGTGAGGCATAAGAGACCGAAGAGGATCACACCCGTGCCGATGCGTTTGAAAGGGAGACGTTTCATCTGTGAAAACACGGTGTCGTTACGCCTTTCCCTTATCGGATTCAGACGGTTCTTCTGAGTCAACGAGATGAAGTTCCTTTAAGACTCTCTCGACGTCGTCACTCGGAAGGTGCCCCATCATCTTTCTCAGTGTCTTCGCCGTCTTCGCGCGCTCTTCGGGTGTTTCTTCGGAGAGATCCTTGAGGATTGATGCTTTTAGAACGCCCATTAGGGACGGTGCCTGCTGGCGGAAGGCTGCGTTCTCTTCCTCCGAAACTGGCTTCCCTGCCAACTTTTTAACTCCCGTTTTCAGGAAAGCAGCGTGATCCGCTATGAGACTATCGTCTCCTCCTCCACTAGCTTTTAATTTTTCTGGGTTCTTCTCGGCTTCGCTGAGGAACTGGTCAACATCCTCCACGGTTGGTGCCGCATTACATGCATTTGCACATGCCTTTGCCTGTCCATCCTTTTCGGGGTTCTTCTCGGATAGGTCGGCTAACTGGTCCAAGTGAGCGTAATGCTGTTGCAGTTCTTCTTCCGCAGCAGCTTCCGCCGCGACTTTCTTTTCGTCTGCCCCTACCTTCTTTTCGGGTCTGATAAGCATTTTTTTTGGGGCCATTGCTGTGCACCTTCCTTTTTTGTAGGTATGAGGGTTGCATCCCATACACACCTGTATGCGATGCAACCGTAGGTAAATATTACGAGGACTTAGTCGTCGTCGTTGCCACCATCGTCGTCATTGCCACCATCGTCGTCATTGCCACCATCGTCGTCATTGCCACCATCGTCGTCATTGCCACCATCGTCATCATTGCCACCATCGTCATCGTCAGGTGGAGGGTCTTCCCCTTCCTCTTCGTCAGGCGGATCTTCCTCTTCAAATTCGTCATCCTCTTCGTCAGGCGGATCCGCAGGCGGGGGGATACACAGTTCCACGGGATGAGGTTTGCTGTCTATCATCCGCACTTCTGCTTCCCTTTCCTTCCAGATGAGGTTCCCCGATCCCCCGGGAGGACGGGTAGGGTCCAAAAGTGCGGCTGCAAATGGCAATATTCTGGCATACTTCCTTACTTCTGCCCCACAGCTTACACATTTGTCCCACCATGAATCACCATCTTGATGCTCCGTCGAATCGTCTATAGAGGTCGGTGCTCCTTCATTGTGCTTCGCGTAGGCGACCGTTTCAAAGAGTGCGATTTGCTCAAGGCGAGCCGTTTCGTCAAAGGACTCATTTTGGAAGAGCGTTAAGACACCATCCATCATCGGTGCCGCAAAAAGCAACAACACCATGACAGACAAGACGCGCAACAGGCTCATTTGTCTCGTTTTCATTCTTACTCCTATAATTTTCGGGAAGTCTTGCCGTCACGCAACAAAAGGCGGGTATCGGGCAATCCATCCCTTGAGGGTAGTCTCTATAGGATAACAAACGAGATCTGTTAAATGATACCTACGTTTATTATACAGTAGAAGACCAACACGGTCAAGTCAATTTTAAATCTACGGCTCTGTTGTGCCACAGCGGACACATCAGGCAACACAACAATTAAATTATTTTCCAGACAATACCTGCCAAGAAAATGCTATGAAAAGACAATAGCAACCTTTTATAGACCTCTCTGTTGCTATTTTGGGTGAACGGCGCAATAGACACATAGACACCTCCACCTCAGTTGAACAAATCTGTAAACTCACCCGGATATTTTGTCTCAAGTTCCAGTTTGAGTTTTTTCATTGCACGATGCAATCGAACCTTCGCAGCTGCTATTGAGATTCCCAACTCTTGGGCGATCGCTTTCTGCGGCATGCCCTCTTCTTTTAAAAGCAACACCTTTCGCTGTGATTCCGGGAGTCGACTGATGACACCGTAAACGATGTCTAACCGCTCTTTCGCAATCACGCTGTTTTCCGGTGATGGGGTTTGTGCTGCGTAGGCGACACCTGTTTCTGTTATCCCATCTACAGAAACCTTATCTATGGGAAAACGCGTCCCGCGTCTTTTATTTTCTCTGAAGAATTTCGCTTGTTTGCCACGGGCGATTTTATAGAGCCAGCCGCGAAAACTTTCAGGCGATCGAAGCATAGGGAGTTTCACCATTGCTTCCATGAGCGTATCCTGGGTCAGATCCTTTGCATCTTCTATATTTCCAACTTTACGGAAAAAGAATCCGATAAGCTCTTTTGTATAGCGTCTACAAAGCATATTCCACGCTTCTTCGTCACCTGTTAGATAAGCTGCGACGAGTTCGCCATCTTTTGCGTTCTGATCAGCTGCCACTGAAGCCTCATTTTAATCCGGGTATCCCGATTTACAAGGGTAGTGACAAAAAGAGGCGAAAAGGTTACATTAAATTTTCAATGTATTTTCCCGGATGACATCCGTATCTCTAAAACGGACAGCATTGCGTGTTTTATGCGTTCACGTTAAGCAAGTTTGAATATTCAATATGCACATTGTATATC
>RKRO01000550.1 GCA_007571355.1 Candidatus Poribacteria bacterium
CAATCGCCACAGCAGTTCAAACAGATCCTAATGATGAGCGGTGTTGATCGGTATTTCCAGATCGCACGCTGCTTCCGTGATGAGGATACCCGGGCCGATAGGCAGCTGGAGTTCACACAACTCGACATTGAGATGTCATTCGCAGGTGTGGATGATGTGCTTGAGGTGACCGAAGGGTTAATGAAACGGATATTTGAAGAGGCAGGCGATATTCCTGTCCAAACCCCGTTTCTAAGACTCCCCTACCACGAATCGATAGCACGTTTCGGAAACGATAAACCCGATACACGGTTCGGCATGGAACTCACAGACCTCTCCGATGTCATGGCGGATTGCGACTTCCAAGTATTCGCACGAACCTTAGCCAGCGAGGGACAGGTCAAGGCAATCGCCGTACCCGGTGGTGAGGCCTTCTCACGCAAAGACATCGACGACCTCACGAAGTTTGTCGCGATCTACCGCGCAAAAGGGCTGGCGTGGGTGAAAGTCACAACGGACGGATTCTCATCGGGGATTGTCAAGTTTTTCACCACCGAGCAGCTGGAAACCGCGCAAGCGCGAACCGGGGCGAAACCTGGGGACATTATGTTCTTTGTTGCTGACAAACCGAGTGTCGTCGCGGATGCCCTCGGCAACCTTCGCCTCCATCTCGGCAAAAAACGCAACCTTATTGATGAATCACAATACAACTTCTTGTGGATTGTCGATTACCCCTTGTTCGAGTGGAACGAGGAGGAGAATCGCTATGAACCGTTTCATCATCTGTTCACAGGCGCGACGGAGGAGACGCTCCCGTTGTTAGACACGGATCCCGGCAAAGTGCAGAGCCAGCACTACGATCTCGTCTGCAACGGGTACGAAATCTGTAGTGGAAGCGTCAGAATCCACCAATCGGAGGTCCAGCAGAAAATTTTTGATGTGCTGAAGATCACCCCTGAAGAGGTCGAAAGTCGATTCGGTTATTTCATAGATGCTCTGGCGTACGGCACGCCCCCCCATGCGGGGATCGCCCCCGGTTTAGACCGGATTGTTATGCTGATGCGCAACGAGGAGAACATCCGCGAAGTCATCGCGTTTCCGAAATCGCAACAAGGGCTCTGCCCGCTCACACAGGCGCCATCTGTTGTAACGGAGGATCAGTTGGCAGAACTCTCCATCCGCGTCGATACAGACGGTTAAAATATGCTCCTTCGCTTGTAGGCGGGGTTTGATGAAGATTAATTTTTAAATTCGGTCATGTTGGAACGTGCGATAAATCGCACTACGACAAGCGGACCCGTTCGTAATAGGACAATTGATTGCCCGTTTATTACCGAAATATTTTCTTAAACTGCATGTAACCCCGCCTGACGCAGAAACAACCAATTCAGGAGATAGCACGATGGACAGAAAAATACACGCTGCCCCGACACTCGTCTATCCCGAATCAGACGGAGAACCGATGGCAGAAACCCCGAAACATCAGCAAGTCATGATAGATTGCATGGATGTCATGCGGCACTATTTCCGCGAGATCCCAGATGTCTATATCGCTGGAAATATGCTAATGTATTACGAAGAGGGCAATCCTCGGAAGAGCATTTCCCCGGATGTGTTTATGGTGCGCGGACTATCCAAAAAAGAACTCCGGACCTATAAAACCTGGGAACAGCCGCCCACGCTTGATTTTGTGTTAGAAGTTGCGAGTCCGAGTACATACGCCAGAGACTTCAACGAGAAGATGGAGATTTACGCGAAGATTCTGCGTGTCAAGGCGTATTGTATCTATGATCCGTATCACGAGATTGATCCGTATTGTGTTGGGTTCCGACTCATGGGTGAAGTTTATGAGGAGATACCGTTTGTAAACGGACGGATCCCTCTTGAAGTGTTGGGGTTAGAGTTAGGCGAGCGGGATGGCGTGCTACGTTTATATGATCCTGCTAAGTCTGCATGGTTATTGACTTCTGAAGAACGCGTCGGCGATGCGGAAACCCGCGTCATACATGCGGAAACCCGCGTCATACATGCGGAAACCCGTGCCACTGAAGAAGCCCGGGCCCGACAAGCAGCGGAAGCCCGGGCCCAACATGCCGAAGCCGAGCTCGAAAAACTACGTGAAATCCTCAAACGTTGAAGCCGTTTGCAGGCGGGATTTGAAACCCGATTTATGAAACACCTCCACATTGTGCTCGGACCAGCCAGCACGAAACCAAGAACATCATTTTTAAGGAGATCACATCCAATGCAACCAACGAAAACACAATCTATTTTTATTTTTGTGCTTATGTTATGCGCCGTGCTTGCTGTAATGCCGCGGGGGACATCCGCACAAGCCGTGGACATTCCTGATGAGAACCTACGTGCTGCGATTGCAGAAACCCTCGGTAAAACCTCAAACGCACAGATGACTGCCGATGAGATGGCGACGTTACGCGAACTTCACGCGGTGAGTCTAAACATTACGGACTTAAACGGACTTGAAGCCGCAGTGAACCTTGAAGACTTAAGGCTTAACAACAATTTGATATCTGACCTCTCGCCGCTTCGCGGGCTGATAAAGCTGCAGCGTATAGAGTTGGAACGGAATGTGATATCTGATCTCTCACCGCTTGAAGGCTTAATCGGTGTAACGGAATTACGGCTTGGGAATAACCTGATATCTGATCTCTCACCGCTTGAAGGCTTAATCAACTTGAGAGGTATAAGCCTCCATCATAACCTTATATCTGATTTATCCTCCCTTGCAGGTCTCATAAAACTGGAATGGATCGGGATGAGCGATAATCCACTGGCGGACCTTGCACCGCTGTCCGGATTGATGAATCTCTATAATTTTCACGGTTGGGGAACGCCCGTCGTCAACCTTGAAGGTATCGTCCACTTACCGAAGCTGCGTGAGATTAACGTATGCGGGGGCGAAATCTCTGATCTGACCCCATTAGCGAATGCCCAAAATTTGACCGAGCTCTATCTGCCCGGCAACAGTGTAACAGACCTGTCGCCGTTGGCGGGGTTAACGAACTTGCGGCGCGTGAGTTTTGAGCACAACCAAATCTCTGATCTGTCGCCCCTTGAAAATTTGCCGAATCTAACATGGATAGACCTCCGTGACAATCGCATATCCGATGCTTCTCCGCTTGGCGGCTTAGACGGTTTAACGTGGGTGGACTTGAGTGAAAACGCAATAACAGATGTATCCGCACTTGCTGATCTACCGAATCTGACATGGATGGGACTCACAGGCAACACACTCACCGACACGTCTCAGTTGGATCGGTTCTCTCTGAAAACTAATATTACACACTCGGATTTTGTGAATTCTGCCTTTCCGGAAGCCGGTCCAAAGTTAATAGGTCCGTGGTTATGGGCCATCGTGCCGGGGGCAGGTGTTGGCAATACAGACCTTCTGGAAAAAGCCACCAAAGGTGCAGCGACAGAGATAAAAGTTGCGACCTTCGGTGCTGCCGAAGGAAAACCCGTTGGGAGCAGTGAGTGGACTGAACACAATCTCGCGCCTGTGGGTGGCGATAATATCAACCAGATGACAGATGCCCTCGGCTGGGGCAGCGGGTCGGAGGTCTATGACCACGTCGTCTACGGTTCCCTCACCCTAAATTCACCGCGCGAACAGGAAACAACGATGCTCGTCGGCAGCAATGATGGAATCAAGGTTTGGCTCAACGGTGCAGTCGTTCACTACAACCCTGTCCAGCGGGCGGCTGGCGATTACCAAGATGCTTTTCCTGTCACATTGAAGCAGGGTGCAAATGTCCTATTGGTCGCCATTGACAATCGCGGGCACGGTACATTCAGCGGTTTCTTTGGGTTCGCAAAGGATACACAGTATACGGTGAACCCACCGACGCGAAAAATCGAGGTCACAGTCCCTGCTTCTGATGTGAACATGGATGGGATCACAAACATCCTGGATCTGATTTTAGTCGGGCAAGACTTCGGCAAAACCCTCTCTACGAATGTTCGGACAGACGTAAACGGAGATGGGAAACGGAATATCGCGGACCTTGTGCTTGTTGCACAACATCTGGGCGACCTCAGCGGTGTTTCGGCTGCCCCTGCTGCCCTCGCGCGGAATACCCTGAAGATAGACCCCGCAGTCGTCCGTAGATGGATATCACACGCGCAGCTTGAAAATGACGGTTCGCTTGTTTTCCAACAAGGCATCGCGAATCTCCAACGGCTTTTGGCGGCACTGCTCCCGGGAAAAACGGCACTGCTTGCGAACTATCCGAACCCGTTCAACCCAGAGACGTGGATCCCGTATCACCTCTCTGAACCTGCGGAGGTTACCGTGCGTATCCATGCAATAAATGGCGAGTTGGTTCGGCGGTTAGCATTGGGGTATCAGGCTGCGGGGGTGTAT
>RKRO01000415.1 GCA_007571355.1 Candidatus Poribacteria bacterium
CATATAGGGCTATAATAAATATACGTAATACGAAGGAGAATGGACAATGTTTAACGGTATCGAAATAATTATCGGCAGTTTAGGTGCTCTTATCGGTATTGGTGGCGGTTACCTCGTCCTTTCTGCTTTTTTCGCTGGCATCCAACATATCACGAAGATCGGTGCTGTCGAAATTAAGGAGACAATCCCGGAAAAATAGGCGTTTCTATGTATGGACGATGCCCATGAAAACGAACAGTGGCAGCTATGGAATATCGCGATCTTCACTCGTGGGATGTTACACCTGCAGAAGCCAGGCAACTTCAAAACGAATTGCGCGCGCAGGTGATTCAAACAGACCAGTTTGGGACAATCAACACCGTTGCTGGAGTAGACATCGGGTTGAAAAAGGACACTGCAATTGCATCTGTGGTCGTTCTGAGTTTCCCCAAATTACAAGTGGTAGATAGTGTCGTTACAGCGAGTCCTGTTCGTTTTCCTTATATACCGGGGTTGTTATCCTTTCGGGAAATTCCACCGCTGCTCACAGCGTTTGATCAATTGCAAACGGTGCCAGATCTGGTCATTGTAGATGGACAGGGCATCGCACACCCCAGACGATTCGGGCTTGCATCGCACTTGGGACTAATCTTGGATAAACCGACAATCGGTTGCGCAAAATCCCGGCTCTGGGGACGTTGCGAAGAACCTGACTCGGCACAGGGTGCTTACACATATCTTAGAGATAAAGAGGCGGTCATCGGTGCTGCAGTTCGCACCCGTGCAAACGTTCGGGTGGTGTACGTATCTATAGGACACCGAATCTCCTTGGATTCAGCGCGTATGTGGACATTGGCGTGTTGTCAAGGCTATCGCTTGCCTGAAACAACGCGGTACGCACACAACGCCGCATCCGGTAAACGCCCCAGACGACACACCTGAATGGTAACGACGAGCATCACTGGTCATTTGCCTACAATTATCGTAACATCGAAAAATAAAGGCACACTTGGACAAGAATTCCCCCCTATCCCCCTTGAAGAAACACACCAGCAAAAACAACCACACCGCAAGCAGGGGGAAGCAGAGGTCCCTCGCTTCTATGGGGTGGGTTTCCATAATTACGGGCTTTACTATATTAACTAAACTTTGGACAATTTTTGGTTCCACGTCACAGACACGGCATAGCCTTTCAAAACACATAGCACACCGCTGGCGTGCAAGAAGGGACGATGCCTTTTGCTATAGACATACCACGCCGCTGGCGTGCGGTCTTTTTATTTGAGTTCCACGGATACGCAAAGTTCGGGGAAAATAGAGATCCCTTTGCAAACACAACGGTCACACAACAAGAACTGTCCAAACGATAGTATATTAACGTGAGTTTGATAAATGTTGGACGTATGTAACGTCTACTGTTCATTGATGTCCTATCCTGCACAAACTATGAAGTTTGTGCTACAATTCACGGTGTTGTGCTGCGAAAATAGGACCCGTAATACATCCGAAAGGATTCATCAAACTGGCGTTATATTACGATTATGGTGCAGGACTTCTGTTGATACAACGCTAAAAACATCAGGACCTCGGAAAAATGAATGTATTTTCAAAACGTTTAAATCGACTGCCACCCTACATGTTTGGTAAACTCAAACAGTTAACGCACGAACGCAGGCAGCAAGGTATAGATATTATCGACTTGGGGATGGGAAACCCGAATCAACCGACACCGCAACCTATTATTGATAAACTGACAGAAGCGGCGCAGGAGATGCGGAATCACCGCTACTCCGCTTCACGCGGCATTTTCAATTTACGCAGAGAAGTTAGTTGGCATTATGAACGCCGATTCGGTGTTGACATTGATCCGAATGCGGAAGCGATTGCTGTTATCGGGACGAAAGAGGGGCTTGGGCATCTCGCTTTGGCTTTGATTGACGAAGGTGACTTGGCGATGGTGCCGAATCCGACGTTCCCGATTCATACTTACAGCGTTGTGCTTGCGGGTGGAAGCGTTGTGAGTATACCGCTCACTGAAGAGAACGCTTTTATCCCTTCGCTGACCGAAATCACACGCGATATTTGGCCGAGACCGAAGATGTTAATCTTAAGTTTCCCGCATAATCCGACGGGTGCTGTCGTTGATCTTGGTTTTTTTGAGGAGGTCGTGGCGTTCGCGAAGCATCAGGAAATCGTTGTTGTCCATGATTTGGCGTATGCGGACATCGTTTTTGATGGTTACAAGGCACCGAGTTTCCTACAGGCAAAGGGTGCCAAGGATGTGGGTATTGAATTTATCTCGCTGTCTAAATCCTATAACATGGCAGGCTGGCGATGTGGGTTCGCAGCCGGGAATAGCGAGATTATAGAGGCTCTTGCTCGGATTAAAGGGTACTACGATTACGGGATTTTCGCCCCGATTCAGGTCGCTGCGATCATGGCGCTCCGCACGCCAGCAGACACGGTGATGGAAAACGCTGCGATCTACCAGAAACGCCGCGATGTGCTTGTGGAAGGGTTGAACCGGATCGGGTGGAAGGTGCCGAAACCGCAGGCTTCAATGTTCGTTTGGGCTCCGATTCCTGAGACGTGGCGGCATCTGAGTTCTCTGGATTTTGCGATGAAGCTTCTGAATGAGGCGGAGGTTTGTGTTTCTCCTGGTGCCGGGTTTGGGCATAACGGTGAGGGTTATATCCGCATCGCGCTGGTAGAAAACGAGGATCGCATTCGTCAGGCGGTTCGCCAGATTCGGCGTGCGTTGTTTGGTTAATGATCAGCGCCAATATGTATAGAAATTATACATATTGACGTTGATATGTATAGAAATTGCGAAAAAGTATACATGTCCGATTATCAGAGTTGGTGACTACAATGCCGCAATTCAACCCCAATATTCCATGGAATGATCTTCCTGAACTTCCGCCCGCTACAGACCTCGAATCGCGTGACATCCTCAAAGCATGCATATCGGCAATGACAGAACTTTCCAATGCAAACGCCTTGGTAAAGATGCTACCCAATGAAGCAGTTCTGATAAACACATTACCGCTTCAGGAGGCACGTAGGAGTTCGGAAATCGAAAACATCGTTACGACGAACGATGATCTGTACCGAGCAATGGCATCTGATAAAAACCAGGTTGACTCCAATACCAAAGAAGTATTACACTACCGCGAGGCATTATGGGAAGGGGTCAGGAGCATCCGAGAAGGCTCAACTCTGAATATACAACTCTTTGAGCAAATCTGCTCGCGTATTTTTGACGAAAAGATGAAAGTGCGTAGTGGCCCGGTGGTGATTGAAAACCGAGCAACACAACAACTCATTTACAGGCCTCCAACCGGATACGGAAATCTTATCAGATTGTTAACCAACCTTGAGCGATTTATTAATGATAAAACTGATGGTCTTGAACCGCTTGTCAAAATGGCTGTAATGCACTACCAATTTGAGGCGATACACCCTTTCATGGATGGCAATGGGCGAACAGGACGTATACTCAACATCCTCTATTTGGTACATCAAGGACTGCTTGATGTACCAATACTTTACCTCAGCCGTTTTCTTATTCAAAATCGGAATGCGTATTATCAATACCTTCGTGAAGTCACGGAAAACGGAAATTGGGAGCAGTGGATTCTCTATATCTTGAAAGCAGTGGAACAGACCTCGCGAGACACTGCAGAAAGAATAGAAGCAATTAATCGTCTTATTGATAAGGTCATGATAAACGCGCGTGGCAGAACAAAAGCCGTTGAGCGTGAAGGTTTTGTCGATCTACTTTTCAAGTGGCCCTACTGTAAAATCGGCATTGTTGAGAGCGAACTGCCGTGTAGTCGCATTACAGCGACAAGGTACTTGAACGAAATCGCAGCACTCGGTTTGCTTGAACGAGTGAAGATAGGACGGGAGTACTATTACATCAATAAAGACCTTATGGCGTTATTATCAGAATAAACCTGTGGCAAAGCGACGGTAAGAAGCGGAAACCACATGATGCATACAAACCAATATGTATAGGAATTGCGAAAAAGTATACATGTCCTGCTGAAATATGCGGATTACTCCAAACCCCACTGCTTCTTTGCTTCCTCAAAAAAATAAGGTTGACTTTTTTGTCGAATTTTGTATAGGTAGTGTTTACATTTTTTTAGCAGTGATAAGTATAGCTGCGAAATAGACGCAGCCGAGGTATCGGATGGCGTATTTATCGTAGCGCGTGGCAACCCGCCGATATTGTTTCAAGCGGTGAAAAAAACGCTCTATGACGTTGCGAAGTTTATAGACTTCTTTATCATACGGGCGATCTTCAACGCGACTTTTGCGAGGGCGAATAACGGCTTCTGCCCCTTCAGCCGTAATCGCTGCCCGA
>RKRO01000093.1 GCA_007571355.1 Candidatus Poribacteria bacterium
CTGAACCCTTTGTGAAAAGACGCATTGTCCATAAGCACAACATGCTTGTCAGTCAGCAGCGGACATAACATCCGATCCAGCCACGCATTGAAAACAACCGCATCGGAAGCACCTTCAAAAAGCACAGGAGCCGTAAAACGACCGTCCATACGTGCAGCGATCAAAGACGTGGCAGTATACCGGTGTGAACCTGATATTTTATCGGCAACTCGCAGACCCTTCGGGGCGTAAGCATACCGGCGGACATCTGCGTTTGGAAAACCGCTCTCATCCACATAAACAGGCGTTTTCCCCGCCACTTCAACTTCAAGAGCGAAGGCATCAAGGTAGGCACGCCGTTTTTCCGGGCATTGTTGTTGATAGGTTAGCGTCTTTTTTTCGCCTAATGTTGCGTTTCTCAAACGCATAAGAGATACACCCCTTGGAAACACCGAAATGTGCCGCACGCTCTACAAGGGTCTTATCTGGAAAATCAGCGACATGTTTCTCAAGTTCATCATCGAGGACGCGGGGCCCTTTGGAGCCGGGCTTCTGATAGGTAAAGGGTCTTCGGCTGCTAAATAGTTATAGATGGTTTGCCTTGAGACCCCGAAGGTCCGCTCCGCTGCGGCTTTACTGCCGCCTTTCGCAATGAAATCAAGGACGCGTTTGCGTAAATCTGTTGAATATCTCATAAGCATAAACGCTAACATAAATAGCAGAAAATGTAAAACTATTTTTCAACTCTACTATAACACTCCACTTAAACGCATCATCAGATTTATCCTCCTTTTGCGTAACTTATCGGTCAGGATTTCGCTTATGCTTACGAACTGCATCTAACCGAAAACTGATTGCTGAAAGCGGACGGCTACTTCCCCGCATTCGCCAACAAACGCTGGAGGGTTCCCCCCAAAATTTCCGCTTTGTCGGTTTCTGGGATAAAGGTGCAATGCGTCCGAAACGCCTCAAGCGAATGCTGATATGTCATAAATCTCCGAACAACCGGATAATCGGAGCCCCAACAGAGCCGACCGGGCCCAAAATGTTCATAAAGGGCGCGCACAATCCAGTGTGTATCCGAATGCGGATAATCCCACGAGACCTGTGAGACATACGCGAAACCTGACATCTTGATGTGGATATTCGGCACATTTGCGGAAGCGAGTACCTGCTTCAATTGCGGATAGGGGTGTTCTTCCCCTGCCCGCGCACCGCCCATGTGATGGCACAGGAATGGAATGCTCGGAAACTCCGCAGCGATTTTACGCAGGGCCTCGTGTTGATGGCTCCCCATAGCGATGCTGGCAATGAGTCCCATGTCGGCTGTTGTGTGAAAAAAGCGTTCCCCCTCTTCAGAGAAGAACCAGTTCCCGTCGTCATCGCCTCTGAGATAGTGGGTATAACCTTTGAGATTATATTTCTCTGCAGCTGCTTTCAACCGATCCGCCGCGCCGTCTGTATGATATGTGTCTGTCCATGAGCAATCCACATCGGCGAATTGAATCAACCGTTCCGGATGGCGTTCAACGCACGCTGCGACGTAATCGTTATTGTCCGGGTTTCTGTCAATCCTTGCGCAGATAAGCACGGCTTTGTCAACATTGTGCAGATCCATTTCGTGGAGAAGCTGTTCAATCTTACCACGGCTTTCGTCATCAGGGACAGGCGGTTGATAGGGCCACCGGGGCCATGCATGTGTGTGTGAATCAATTATCACTGTTTTTCTCCTGAGAGGGGTCCGCTTGGCTGCGATTCAATCCAAGCATCAAGCCCCCCAATTCTTGTTTATTGGTTTCCGCTGGTTTCACAATACCGACAATCTTGCCGTCGTACATCACAGCGATTCTGTCGCTAAGATGGAGCAGTTCGTCTAATTCTGAAGATACCAGCAAAATCGCTTTGCCACGGTTCCGGGCATGCATAAGTCGTGTCCGGACGAATTCCGCTGCGTGTATGTCTAACCCGCGTGTCGGATGCGCGGCAATAATAAAGTCGGGCTTCATCTCTAACTCACGCGCAACAACAACCTTCTGTTGGTTGCCGCCAGAGAGCGTTTTAATCTGATCTGAAATAGTGCCGATCCGAATCTGGTATTTGTCCATAGCGTTCAGCGCAGAACGTTGGATGGATTTTCGTTGAAGCATGCCATGCCGACAATACCGTCGCATTTTATGGTGTCCGATAATAAAGTTGTCGTCAATACGGTCATTCAAACTAATCCCGTGTCGGTGTCTATCGGCAGGAATGTGCGCAACGCGTTCGCCGTTGAGTGTAAGCGTTCCGCTATCAATCTGTCGTAGACCTGTCAGCACCTCAACCAGTTCTGCCTGTCCGTTCCCTTCCACGCCTGCTATTCCAACGATTTCACCGGGGAACACTTCCAGATTGATGTCATCGAGGTGCCGTTTACTGGGGGCTCTATTTGATAGGACTTTCTTCCATTTATGTTTCCTGACGATCTCTGCACTTCCTGAGAGTGTAACGCCTTCCATCCGGACCCTTGGCGTTGTCTCCTGTGTCTGTTCGCGTGTGACAACGGTTGGAATAACAGGTTCACCAAGCATCATTTCCGCCAGCATTTCTGGATCAGTATCGGTTATAGAGCAGGTGTTGACGGCTTGCCCGCGGCGCATCACCGTAACAGCATCGGCGATCGCTATCACTTCATCGAGTTTGTGCGTGATAATAATGATGCTCTTTCCCTCATTTCTGAGGTTTCGCATACAGTTGAAAAGTCCTTCGACCTCTTGCGGTGCAAGCACAGCTGTCGGCTCATCCATGATAAGGATATCCGCACCATGATAGAGGACTTTCAAGATTTCGGTGTGCTGCTGTGTGCCGATTGGAAGTGATTCGACAGGTGTGTTCAGTGGCACATCAAATCCGAGCTGCGTTGTGAGTTTTGTAATCTTCTTTTCCGCTTGGTGGTAATCGAGGATCATACCGAATGTGCGGGGTTCTTTGGCGAGGACGATGTTTTGGAGTGTGGTGAAGACGGGGATGAGTGTGAAGTGTTGCTGAACCATCCCTAAACCGAGCCGCATTGCATGTCGCGGAGAGGATATAGCCGCGCGCTTTCCATTGACGAAAATCTCGCCTGCATCGGCTTGATACAGTCCGTAAAGGATTTTCATCAACGTAGATTTACCGGCCCCATTTTCACCCACGATGGCGTGAATCTCGCCGCGTTGAAGCAGAAAATCCACTGAGTCGTTTGCTTGGACCTGTCCGAACTGTTTGCTGATGCCGTGCATCTCAATAATGGGTGCTTGTGTCATCTCTACTGCCGTTCATGCGGAACAACGATATCGCCCGCGACAATTTTCGCTTTGAACGCCTCGACCTGCTTCAAAATCTCGTCCGACAGGAGTTCACGGTTCACATCGTCAACGATATATTCCACGCCGCCTTTTTCGAGTCCATAATCTTTCAACCCCCCGGAGAAGTTACCCGCTTGGACACGTTTTATCGTTTCATAGACCGACATCTCTACACCCTTGATAACGCTTGTGAGTACTAAGCCGGGCGCGAGATGGTTGCCGTTGGAATCCACCCAGATAATCAATTTTTCTTTCGCTTTTGCGGCTTCAAGCACGCCGAGTCCACTGGCACCCGCCGCGGCCAAGATAATATCTACCCCGCGATTGTACTGTGCCAGTGCAAGTTCCTTGGCTTTCGCGGGATCGTTGAAGGCTTGCGGCGTAACGCCGACATAATCCGTTACCAATTCGACATCGGGGTTTGCCGCTTTAATGCCTGCGTTGAACCCGATTTCAAACGCTTCAACGAGCGGTACCTTCATCCCTCCGATAAACCCGATCTGCTTCGTCTCCGTTTTTAACGCCGCCATAACACCTGCTAAGTAGGTCCCTTCGTGGGCACGATAGGTCAGTGAAGCGACATTCGGTTGTTCGATGATGGCATCAATCAACGCAAACTTGACCTCCGGGAAGTCGGCTGCGACACGTTTCATCGGTTCTTGAAAAAGGAAACCGACCCCGATGATAAGATCGTATTTCAGTTTCGCTAACCTTCGGAGCGTCAATTCGGTATCTGTACTCTGGCTTGGGGTGACCTCTGTCAGTTTGAACCCCCATTCGTTTTCTGCTTTCTTCGCGCCAGCATAGGCGGCATCACAAAAGGAGAGATCGCCGCGGCCCGTCACATCGTAGATAAGACCGACTTTCAATGCGGCGGCATCTGTCCCTGCTACGGCGAAAAACGTGGTAAAAAGTGCAACCAAAATTTTTATACGCAAAATGATTTCCTTTCCATGTAGTGGTATTGATTCTAAAGCGATAGGCATGTCCTCGACACTCTTTAAGCATACATCATAATAGATGAACATGCAAGCCTTAAAT
>RKRO01000474.1 GCA_007571355.1 Candidatus Poribacteria bacterium
AATACCTCCGAAATGATTAATCAAACTGGCGTTAATATAATTTTTCATAATGGAGTAATAAAGTAATGACAAACACAGATAATCTTGTTTTATGGTATCAGAAACCCGCCGAAGCGTGGACAGACGCGCTCCCCGTTGGAAATGGGTGGCTCGGTGCGATGGTGTTTGGCGGTGTCCCACGGGAACGTATCCAACTCAATGAAGAAACACTTTGGGATGGCGGGCCCCGCGATACCAACAACCCAAAAGCCTTAGAAGCACTTCCGAAAGTTCAACAACTCCTCTTTGAGGATAAAAATGAAGAGGCAACGAAACTTGCCAGCGAAACAATGCTCGGTGTCCCAGAACGCATCAAATCCTATCAATCATTGGGCGACCTATTTCTCGATTTTTCACACCATGATGTGACAAACTACCGTCGCGAGCTCAACCTAAATACCGGTATTGCCAAGACGACCTATCAATGCGGTGATGTCACTTTCACAAGAGAAGTCTTTGCGACAGCCGCGCATCACCTCTTGGTTGTCAGAATCGAATCCGATAGAGATGGACAGGTGGCTTTCGATATGACGATGACTCGTGAACAAGACGCTAACGTTGAGGCTATTGCCGCGAATATCCTCCGACTTGATGGATGGTGCGGCGATGACGGCATGCGTTTCTCGGCTTATGTACAAGTCGAGACCAGAGGCGGAAAAGTTGAATCAAAAGGGGATAGCCTCTCTATCACAGACGCAAATACTGCCACGTTTTTCCTTTCCGCTGCAACAAGTTACGCCGGTCATAAAGATATGAGTGAAGACCCACACCTGCTTTGTGAAACCTATTTCACATTTATTGATACAAAACCTTACGCAACCATCCGAGCGGACCACATCGCCGATCACCAATCCCTCTTCCAACGCGTTGATTTAGACCTGGGTTCCACAAACACAGAAAATCTACCAACGGACGAACGGCTAAACGCTGTTAAAGCCGGCGCGTCCGACCCAGGACTCGTCGCACTCTACTTCCAATATGGACGCTATTTGTTGATGGGGAGCTCCCGCCCCGGATGTTTACCCGCCAATCTCCAAGGCATCTGGAACGAACACATGAACGCACCCTGGAACAGTGATTTTCATACCAACATTAACCTTCAGATGAACTACTGGATCCCTGAAATCTGTAACCTACCAGAATGCCACAAACCCCTCTTCGATTACATGGAAATGCTCGTTGCACCCGGAAATCGGACAGCCAACATCCATTACGGTGCCGACGGTTGGGTCGTCCACCATCTCTCCGATGTGTGGGGCTTCACAACGCCTGCTGACGGTATTTGGGGGATCTGGCCCGTAGGGGCGGCATGGCTATGCGAACACGTCTGGGAACACTACCTCTTCGGCGGGGATAAAGATTTTCTCAGAGAGCAGGGATACCCGCTTATGAAAGGTGCAGCCCGCTTCATACTCGACTTCCTCGTTGAAGCACCCGAGGGCACACCTTTTGCCGGTAAACTTGTCACCAACCCGTCGCACTCACCCGAAAACAGTTTCTTGAAACCAGACGGCACACGATCCCTGTTTACTTACGCAGCAACGATGGACCTCCAAATCATCTATGAACTCTTCACCAACTGCATCGCTTGCATTGATGTCCTCGGAGAAGATCCCGAATTCCGCGCGGAGTTGGTCTCTGCTTTAGAACGGCTTGCCCCGCTCCAAATTAGCGAAAAAACAGGACGGCTACAAGAGTGGGTGTTCGATTATGACGAACCCGAGCCAGGGCATCGGCACATGTCGCACCTGTACGGACTCCATCCGAGTTGTCAGATTACGTTACGAGGGACACCTGAACTGGCAGCGGCAGCAAAAAAATCGTTGGAGTATCGCCTGGCACACGGCGGCGGACATACCGGGTGGAGCCGAGCATGGCTCGTCAACTTCTGGGCGCGCCTCGAAGATGCCGAAGAGGCACACACTCATCTCCAAGCACTTTTGGCGAAATGCACCTTGACAAACCTCTTTGATACACACCCACCCTTCCAAATTGATGGAAACTTTGGGGGTGTCTCCGGGATCGCAGAGATGTTACTACAGAGTCATGCGGGTGAAATTCATCTACTGCCCGCACTACCGCAGGCGTGGCGCACCGGATACATCAAGGGATTGCGCGCACGCGATGGATTCGTCGTCGATATGGCATGGGAAAATGGACAACTCACTGAAGCGCGAATTCACTCCACGCTCGGACAAGACTGCACCGTCCGAACAACCGCAGCCGGTACAGTGACATGCGATGATGTAACCGTCCCGGTAGTGCAAACAGATTCAGTGATACGGTTTGGAACAAAGACAGGAAAAACGTATAGGGTGGCGTAAGTCTACTCATATCGGCAAACGAATCTGATCGGTATACCGATTCATCCGTTCGTTTGCCAATTCAATATACTTCTTCTCAATATCGTAACCGATATAGTGCCTTCCCGATTTCAATGCACTTAAACACGTCGTCCCGCTTCCACAAAATGGGTCCAAAACGACATCGCCGACGAAGGTATAAAGTTGGATTAATCGATGTGGAAGTTCCTCAGGGAAAGGCGCAGGATGTCCGATCCGTTTCGCTGAAACAGCAGGGAACGTCCAGACACTCTTCGTCCATTCTAAGAAATCCGCTTTGCTGATGGAGTTCTCTTTTCCGTTGCGTTTTCGAGAGAAGGAGTCTTTGGAGAAAACAAGGATGTATTCATGAACGTCCCGCAACACCGGGTTCGCTGCAGACAACCAACTCCCCCACGCCGTTGAACTCCCCGCGCTGGAGGCTTTGTCCCAGATAATCTCACCCCGCATGTGGTAACCTATCGCCAGCATGTCTTCTATGATGTAACTATGCAACGGGATATACGGTTTTCGTCCCAAGTTGGCGATATTGATACACGCCCTGCCCCCTGTAACCAACTTCTGATACGTCTCAGCAAAGACGGCATAAAGGAGTTCCCTATATTCCGCCAACGACAGATCGTCATCGTATTCCTTTTTTGCATTGTAAGGCGGCGATGTAACCATCAGGTGGATACTCTCATCTGGGATTTCGGACATCTGCGCGCTGGAGGCACAGTAAAGTTGGTCAAGGTTTTCGGCGGGAATCGGGTTTTCTACCCATGTATCGGGTTCCGGGAGTTCCCGATCCGCATAGAGTCTGCTCCCATAAAACGCACTGGCATCGTGATTAATTCTCCCAGCGGTTCCGAACGCACTGGTCTGCGTTCCACCCTTTCGAGATTCTGATTTGTTTTTACTCATTTTCTCCATCCTGCAATAATTTTAGAAATCTTTCGCCCTTCCGTTGATATGTTGATGCGTTATTAGCAGATTCAATAAGTTTGCCAAGTTCCTCCTTACTCTTCATACCGGAGAAGAAATTCATTGGCATCGAAAGTAATTCAACGACAGAATGTTGAAAGGAGTCATAAGTATCAAACCTCATAAACCCCTTTCCATTTGTAGTTTTTAATGTGTTTTTCTTATCAAGAGGTTTCGGATTTATTGACCAAAAACCCTGAGTAATCCCAGCAGTTTTTAAATGGTCAACCTTACCCAGGTAACTATCCGTAATAGGAGTATTACCAATTACAATGATTGGAATAGTAGAAGCCCGATGACTTGACACTCTGATGTTAATTGCTTTGCCGATCGCTTTTAACATTGAATCGGAGCGTAAAAGTCCTGGAATTCCTTGATGGGTTTGGTAATCTCCGAGGCATATTAAGTCATCGTCTTTCAATTCCCAATTCCAGACGACAGACATTTTCACCTCAAAAATAACTAAAATATCTTCTGGACTTAAATGCTTACTTTTCTTTCGCGCGATAACAACATCGGCCGGTGATTTTTTGGTTAGTTCAATTTCTTCGCATACTGCGCCTCGTACTGCAAATAGATTTTGGGATTCTACGCAATTTTGAATCAGTTCGCTTATCCAAGTTTCTGTAAATTGCCCTATGAGGGAATTCCTACTTTGCAGCGTTGATTTTTTGCCTGTATAACCTTTAGGCCAGTATGCAAGAAATCTATTATCATCAGTGAGATAAAACAGTTGTTCCGGTGTAGGAAAACCTTGCAGTGCTTTTTCAAAGAAACTTCTCTCAGCTTCTTGGGTCCACAAATTTTACAATTTTTCTTCCTCATCTCTAATAAAAATACGACAGCGCGTCTCATAAGTAATTGAATCGTTTCAGTTAGGACAGATGTTGCCCCTATAGGGCTTATATTTTTTCATGAACGCGTTTCTACCTTTGTGCTATTTAGCTACTTCCGCCAATCACAATAAGGAATGCGCTATCTTCACTGGCGTGGACACT
>RKRO01000244.1 GCA_007571355.1 Candidatus Poribacteria bacterium
GGTCAAAAGGTCTCTTCCGAGAGCGAATCAAACATCAAGCAATCCCTATTGAACGAGGTGTGCAACCGCCCAATAGTGTGCCAGAGGTGTGGCAGACGCTTTACAAACACTTGCATCGACAGGTTTTTCCGGCTGAAGATGGAGACATTTACGAAATGAACCGAAAAAGACTCACGCAACGCATCAACGATGAATTGGTAAAAATAGAATCTACCGTTGAGAGCATCGCCAAAGCCTTGGAAGATATTAAGGCGGCACCCCCCAACTACAGCCAATATATAGAAGAGTCAATTGGCAAAAAACTTGCCGATGTCTACCACGGTATGGAGAACATTTTTGAGAGAATTGCCCGTGAGGTGGATATGCACGTGCCGACTGGAGATACTTGGCACAAAGACCTATTGGCACAAATGACAGAACAGCGGCCCGAACGCCCGCCTGTGATTCCCGAAAACACGTTTCCGCGATTAGAGAAACTCTTAAAATTTCGTCATGCATTCAATAATATCTATGGCGAAGATTTGGTTTATGAAGAGATAGAACCCCACGCGAAGTCCATTGACGAACTGTTTGCAAACGTGTCTCAAGCCCTTCATACGTTCACGGACTCTCTTGAAAAACGTGAAGAGGACGCTTATAGTAAAGCTAGTAAGGATTGAAACACATCCTATCGAAGCAATGTCCCTCTGATTCCCCCCTGATAAGGGCGGGGTTTTTGCAAACGCTAACATCCAATGCGAAGAAAGTGTTTCTTCAAGGGGGGTTGTGTTCCGTTGTGTTCCTAAAAGTGCGCATTTATTTTCGGATTTTACGATAATGGTTGTCAGTAAGTCGTAGGGTTTTTCACAGAAAACCTTACAGTTTTAATAGTTGCCAATCAATTACAGTAAAATCTATAATTACCTATACACAAGATGGCTTGTAGGGGCGAGGTTGCCTCGCCCATCAGAAAAAGTGTATACATATTTTCAAAATCTACTATAAAATGCAAAACCCAACAAAAACACCTCAGATTGCAATTGGGCAGCTCATGAAAAGATCGTTCATCTTACTCATTTTCAGCATCGGCTGCTCAGGAACCCAGTTAGAGGATACTCCCGATTTTCCACGTGGGATTGAAGCGAAAGAGGCACCGATGTGGGCAAAACAGGTCGGCGCAGGCAAACTCCCGCCCCTCTCAGAACGGCTCCCCGAGAACCCCCTCGTCGCCAAAACGGATTTCGACGGATATGAAGGGCCAGGGCCCTACGGTGGAACATGGCACCGGTTTCACACACACCCGGATTTAGGAACGTGGAAGATGACTGCCGGCTACGCCCCACTCATCCGTTGGAAATTTGATGCCTCTGGCTTGGAACCCGGTTTAGCAGAGTCATGGGAATTTAACGAAGACGGCAGTAGGCTAACGTTGCATCTACGTAAAGGTGTCAAATGGTCGGATGGGCATCCTTATACCGCCGCCGCCTTCGCTTACTATTATCAACTCTGTCTTGATGATCGCCACAAGTACGGCGCGCCCGTCTGGTGTAAGGTCAACGGCATACCGATGGAAGTTGAAACACCCGATGACTATACAATCGTAATGAAATTCGCCGGGCCCAACTGGCTCGTCCCACTGTGGCTGGCGACCGGCTTCTGGTGGTGCAATCAATACAACATACCAGCACACTACATGCAGCAGTTCCACCCGGACAGCAACCCAACGTACACCGATTTCATCCGATTCGAAAAAGAAAATATCCCGCATCAAAACCCGGAGCGTCCAACACTGTGGCCCTGGCGCGTGACAAAATACGAAAAGGGCGGCTTTCGGGTAGAACTCGAACGAAACCCGTATTACTACGTCGTGGATACACTCGGCAGACAACTCCCTTACATCGACAAAATCAAGACGAGTTTAGTCCCCGAACCCCAAGTTCGGGTGCTTAAAATCCTCGCGGGCGAGATTGACTGCCAATACCGCGGGATGGAACTCCGCGATCTCGCCCTCTATCTGAAAGGACAGGAAAAAGGCGGCTATAAAGTCCGGCGGTGGAAAAGCACCGCTGGCGCGCAACCAGCTATCCTAATAAACTGGACCGCACCCGACCCCGTCTTAAGAAAACTCATCCGCGACCAAAGGTTCCGAAAAGCACTCGCCTACGGTATCGACCGCGTTAAATGTAACGAAATCGCATGGCGCGGCTTGTTGGAACCGCAGGCAGCGACAGTTAGCCAAGAGGGATGGCATTTCGCCGATGAAGAAGGACAAACCCTCTTTGAAGAATGGAAACGCGCCGATGCAGCTTTCGATATCGCAGCAGGAAACCGACTCTTAGATGAAATGGGACTCACAACGCGCGATAAAGACGGCTATAGGCTGCGCCCCGACGGGAAACGGGTTGAGATACGCATGGACGTGCCGAGTTCCAATCTCAACAGCCAACAGAACGACATCGGGTTGATTATCCAAGAGGGATGGGAGCAGCTCGGTTTGGAAACCTCGCTCTACACGCCGCCCGGTGCCGAATTGAGCCTCCGCCGCACGCTCGGAAAATTCACAGTCAGCATGCACGGGGAAGCAGAGATGGACCTCTTCACGTATCCCGACTGGGTGTTTCCAACGCTGCCAAAATACTGGCACCCGAAAGTCGGGAAATGGTACGAAACAGGCGGCGAAAAGGGAGAACCGCCCACCGGGCCACTAAAGCAACTGCTGGACTTATACGATGCAATTAAACGCGAACCTGACGAGAAACAGCGGCACCAATACGTTCGAGATGCTGTTAGAATTCACATTGACGAGGGACCCTTTCACCTCGGCACTGCCGCGCGGTCACCGGCACTCTTGGTCGTCGCGAACCACTTTCACAACGTGCCAAATGACGGCATTTTAGGGCCGTGGGCGATTGTCACACCCGCAACCCATTATCCCGAACAGTGTTGGATATCTAAGGAATAGCCATTATAGTAAAACCAGTAATTATGGAAACACATCCTATAGAAGCGAGGGCCTCTGCTTCCCGCCTGATAAGTGGGGTGTTTTTGCTGGGGTGTTTCTTCAGGGTGGTTGTCTTCCGAAAAGTGTGCCATTATAGTAAAGCCAGTAATTATGGAAATACACCCTATAGAAGCGGTGCTGTTCTGCTTCCCCCTGCGAAGTGCGGGTGTTTTTGCTGGGGTGTTTCTTTGTGGGGGGTTGTATTCCGAAAAGTGTGTATTTATTTTTAGATTTTACGATAAAAAGGAGATACATCCATCATTACCTATATCATTCGCCGATGTCTCATCGCCGTTCCGACGCTTCTGGCGATTTCTATCCTCTCTTTTATTATCATCCAACTCCCGCAAGGCGATTACCTCGACCGAGAAATCCAACGGTTAGAGGAAGAATTCGGCGACAGCAGCTCGCTTGCCCAAGTCGAAGAATTGCGCGAACGCTACGGATTGAACGAACCGCTATGGAAACGCTATCTCATCTGGATCAGTGGTTTCGTTCGCGGCAACTTCGGCGAGTCATTTGAATATAAGCGCGAAGTCGATGAACTGATATGGGATCGGATCGTTTTTACGCTCGTTATCTCTGTCGGATCGCTCATCTTTACCTACGTTGTGGCTATCCCACTCGGAATCTATTCCGCAACGCATCAATACAAATGGTCAGACCACTTTCTTACCTTCCTCAGTTTCGTCGGGATGTCGATACCTGCGTTTCTCTTGGCACTCTCATTAATGGTATTTGCGTTTGACATCTTCGGCGTTCCGCTGTTCGGGCTCTTCTCGGCTTACTATGAAGGCGCGCCGTGGACGTGGGGGAAACTAAACGATCTCATCAAACACCTCTGGATTCCAGTGATTGTTGTCGGTATCAACGGAACTGCAAGTCTAATGCGGATCATGCGGGGCAATCTACTTGATGTGTTAGGGCAACCGTTCGTACAAACCGCCCGCGCAAAGGGACTCAAAGAGATCGTCGTGGTCACAAAACACGCTGTCCGTATCGCGATTAACCCGCTTATCAGTATTCTGGGAATGAGCCTCCCCGGGATCCTCTCCGGTTCAGCGATTGTCTCCATTGTCTTGGGCCTGCCGACAGTCGGCCCCATACTCCTAAACAGTCTACTGAACGAAGACATCTACCTTGCTGGCACGTTGATTATGATGTTGAGTCTCCTGTTAGTTATCGGTAATTTGCTTGCCGATATAGCTTTGGCGTGGGTTGACCCACGAATTCGCTATGAATAATTGTTATCTTCAAGCGGTTTACATCTTCTTCCCCCCTGCTTGCGGGGGGGTTAGGGGGGGGTATCTTCCCTCTTCTTCCCGCCTGATAAGTGGGGTGTTTTTGCTGGGGTGTTTC
>RKRO01000202.1 GCA_007571355.1 Candidatus Poribacteria bacterium
CAAGATTCTCCCGATGTATTTATCCATCAGACTCACCATACCGTAGTAGACGGCGATGTCTTTGGCGAGTTCTTCTCGATCCCGTAGATGTGAGTTGAAGCCGTGTACACCCTTCCCGCTTTCACGCCAAGCGGAGAAATCAGGTTTTTGCTGTTGCGTTAGTTGGAAATGCGGCGGGTTTTTATCATGTTCGCCTTCAGTTACCGATGGGACTGTCAATTCTGCAGGATCATACATCGTATCCCATGGCTCTGGAACGAGGTATTTCGGATGCGGGTCGAAGAAACTCGCCCAGAGGAAGAAGTTCTCGCCGTTTTGCTGGTATGCCTCCATGAGTGCGTTAGTACGCTCCGCAATCCAGGTATCGTAATGGTATGCTTCTGGGATGGGCCACTTTCGGCGTTGACCACGTGCGTTCCCTGTCGGAGGGGCAAAATAGTCGCGCCAATTGGTACAACCGTTCTCTTCCATCCAGATAGCGTAGTGCTGTCCGACGTGCGCTTCATCGGCGTGGTTGCGTGCCAATTCAACGTGTTCAAACCCGTAGAACGGTTCGTCGAAACGCCGCCAGAAATCCAAGTCTTGGAGAATGGGGTAAGATTCGAGAGACGGGAACTCGTCGGTGCCGTGAAGCGGTTGAAAATGTGCTTTTCCGACCAAGGCAGTCCGGTAGCCTGCGTCTGTGAAATCTTCACCGACGGTATGTTCATCTTCAGAGAGTTTTGTACCGAGAGACCAGGCACCGTGTTGGCTTGGATACTTCCCTGTGATAATAGAGGCGCGTGTCGGTGTGCAGGTAGGGTTCGGGCAGTAGGCTCTGTTGAAGAGCGTCCCTTGCTGTGCCAATGCGTCTAAATGCGGTGTCTGAATTTCGGGGTTAAGGCACCCCAAAGTGTTCCAATGCTGCTGATCGCTGGTGATGAGTAAAATATTAGGTCTGGTTTCAGGCATAGTGCTTCCTTTGCGTTTTATTTATAGATCCTATTAATGTATACAGTGCTATCGCTATGCTATAGATATTGTGTCCGTAGGAAGTTGAAAAAAAATCGGTACTGCGGTAAATCCTTACCACAAGTCAATTTGTCCAATCTTCCAGTCGTAAGCCGAATTCGGCAATTCTTTGAAAGTCTGAATCAGCAGTGACAAGAATAGCATCAAGTGCCATCGCAGTTGCGGCTATCCAGAGGTCATTCTCTGACAAAGGTGTACCATGTTGTTCAGCGTAATTTTTCATGGGTGCATAGTAATCGGCAGCTTCCTTTGGAACTGCTAAACATGGCAATTCGTCAAACAAATTAATGGCTTGATTTTCCAAATCCTGTCGCCTACGCCCTATCCGCAGTTTCTGAATTCCAAAGAGAATTTCGCCTCTAACAATCGTACAGGTAAAGAGATAGTCATTGAGATCGGACAGAGAGTTGAAATGAGAAGTAGCATAGGGGGCGTGCGCCATCAAGAGGCTGCACGTTGATGTATCCAGGAGGTAATTCATCAACTATTTACCTGCTGATTCGTCAAAATCAGAATCAAATTGGATTGGGATTTCACCTTCTTTAATGGATTGAAGCAGTGCCTCAGCATCTTCTATCGACACTCGATGTGATCTGCTAAGGGCTGCTAAAATTTGTGTAGGTTGGCCCGTTGGTTCGGATTTTGGCGAATCTTTCGGGTTTCCTAAATTTCCTGTTGGCGTTTGCGATTTCCAGACGAGGTATTCTAGGTAATGCTTCAATTCTTCGATTTCCGAGGCGGATAATTTTTCAACAGTGTTAAGCACCCATTTTTTTGTTATAACTGACACGGTTTTCCTCCTTTGCACGGTATGGCGAAACTCGCTAAAAGAGTGGTCGTCACCGATTTTCATGAACTTGCTATAAAGTTTATCAGAATTTGCAGCCTGTGTCAAACGGTTTTGGGTTTTCATGACAACTTGTCACATACTAATATTGCTGGAGACAGTGTATTTTGCTAAAAAAAGCCACGGTTGTTTTCTCTTGACAATGTGTAACAGTGGTGGTATCTTAGCGGAAATCGGCAATCTGCCTTAGTATAGGAACCCCATGCCCTCAAAACAACAGCCCAATCTTCTTATCATTATGTCCGATGAACACGCACCGATGTATAGCGGCCCGTACGGTCATCCGCTCGTTCAAACGCCGCACATGGATAGACTCGCTGAAGAGGGTGTCACCTTCATGAACGCTTACTGCAATTCACCGCTCTGTATGCCGTCTCGGATGTCGTTTATGACGGGGCGGTATATCCACAAAATCGGGGCGTGGGATAACGCTGCGCCCTTGCGTCCAGATACGGTTACATGGGCACATAGTCTGCGCGCCGCAGGCTACGATGTCGTGCTCTCCGGAAAACAGCACTTCGGTGGCATGGATCAGCTCCACGGGTTTCGTGCGCAACTCGCCCGCGATCTCCACGCAGAGCGACAGCACGGACTTACAGATTGGGATAACGGCACACCGCCAGCACAGCGTCCATGGCAAGGTCTTGCACAGGCACGCCCGGGAACAACTGTAGAGATTGAAGTCGATGACCTCGCGGAGGCAGAGGCTTTCGCGTATCTCCGAGATCCGGCACGACAGAAACACCCCTGGGCACTCAACGTTTCGTTTATCGCACCGCATTTCCCGCTCATTGTGCCGCAGCGATTTTGGGACCTCTACCCGCTTGACGAGATGGATCTCCCCGACATTCCAGAGGGACACCTTGAAAATCAACATCCTGTCTATCAACGGATGCGGCGTATGTTCGGATGTGTTGATTTTCCAGAACAACTCGTCCGCCGTGGGCGCGCCGGCTATTATGGATTGATTACCTATCTCGACGAAAAGATTGGCAATTTGCTTAAAACGCTTGAAGAAACCGATCAGTTGAAGAATACCGTCGTTATCTATACGAGTGACCACGGTGAGATGAACGGCGAGCACGGTATGTGGCGAAAATCGAATTTCTATGAGGCCTCTGCGCGTGTTCCACTACAGATTATGTTTCCCAACCGGTTATCCGCAGGCAAACGGATTGATGAAGTGGTCTCGCTCGTTGATTTAACGGCAACGCTTGTGGATATGGCAGATGCTGATCCCTTCGGTCAATTGGATGGAGACAGTCTGCTGCCTTTGATGCAAGGCGATGCAAGCGACTGGAAAGATTTTGCGTTCTCCGAATACCTCGCGCACGGAGTTGAACGTCCGATGGCGATGCTGCGGAAAGGACACTCTAAATTCAACTATAGTCTTGGCGACCCACCGGAACTTTACGACCTTGCAGAAGACCCGGGTGAATTTCGGAATCTCGCCAATGACGCGGCGTATCAAACGATTTGCCAAGAACTGGAGGCGCAACTGTTGGCAGAGTGGGATCCAGTTGAAATCGAAAAGCAGGTCCGCCAGAGTCAAAAGGCGCGGATCCTCATTGATAAAGTTACCGGTGGGCAATGGCGAACCCCTTCCGTTTAAAAGGTGTTGAACTTTCCAATTTTTCACTTGAATTCGTACTCGCGATATATTATGCTTTTACTATACTATTCTAAACTTTGGACAATTTTGGGTTCCACCTCACAGATACGGCATAACACATAGCACGCCGCTGGCGTGCAAGAAGGGACACTGCCGGTTGCTATAGACATAGCACGCCGCTGGCGTGCCGCATTTTTATTAAAGTGCCACGCAGACGCGAAGTTCAGGAAAAATAGAGCACCCTTTGAAAACACAACGCTCACGCAATAAGAAATGTCCAAACTATAGTATACTATTGTATAGATTCTGGGTAACAGGCATTTATCTACACTCACCCCACAGTTATTCTCGCTGCTAGGCTTTTGTGGGAAAAGGGTATAATGTTTGTCTTACTCTGTAAGTAAAGGCGTAATCAATGTTAAAAAAAATCGCAATCGGTATTTGTGTTATCACACCGGTATGCTTTATCTGTTTAGGGCTCTCTTTAGAACCTGCACCCGCCAACGCAGCCGGTAAATATACTGTTTATGTGAACGTAACCGTTGAGGATGAAAATACGAAAGCATTTATAGAAAGTCACATCAAACGCGAGCTGCGGAGTTTACAGGATGTGGCTATTGTTCATTTCGAGGACGCAAGGTATGAAATACGCATAGCAGCAATAGAGCCAACATACGAATCAACGGGCCGCAAAACAGGGCGTATAGCGGTCGCCTATAATTTTCTGATAAAGCATCATCTGACAGATGAGGCTTATCATGAGTCATGTTTAGGAGTACTGTCTTACAGTACACAGAATTTAGACGAAGGTTGTAAAAGTATCGTTACGAAGTTTGATATCTTTATACTTGAGCCAGTCCGTGAAGC
>RKRO01000537.1 GCA_007571355.1 Candidatus Poribacteria bacterium
CTATTACAGCAGCGTTGAGGAGATCGCCGAAATCTTTCTCAAATTCATTAACAAAGTACCGTTCTATGGGACAGCTGTCCTCTGTTTGGATGCAGAAAATATACAGAAATTCATCCCGCGTGTTAAGAAACGCTATATTACCTACGGTCTTGAGACACGAGCAGATTTGGTCGCCGAAGGGATCATTGCAGAAGGAGCAACATCGCGTTATCGCGTCCGAAAAAATGGACATCTACACGGTGAAATCCACCTTAAAATGCCAGGACGGCATAATATATCTAACTCCTTAGCAGCCATCGCTGTCGGTCTTGAACTTGATGTCCCATTTGAGCGCATTCAAGAAAGCCTTGAATCCTTCCAAGGCGTACACCGCCGTTTTGAAGTACTCGGTGAAGAGAACAATATTATTGTCGTTGACGATTATGCCCATAATCCTGCGAAACTAAAAGCGGCACTGAGCGGTGCCCGCGACGCTTATAAACGTCGTATCGTCGCAGTTTTCCAGCCACACCGATACCAGCGCGTCAGAGATTTGGCAGACGAATTTTCCCGATCTTTTTATCAGGCAGACATCCTTATTGTTACATCAATTTATGGAGCAGGTGAGGCACCCATCGAAAATGTTACCGCAGAAAAACTGGCAGCGTCAATACAAGCACACGGACACCGGCACGTCCGCTATGTACCAGATACGGATGAGATTATCGATACCCTCATGGACGTAACTGAACCTGGAGATATCGTGATTACGTTAGGTGCTGGCGATATAGGTAAGGTCGGACGTGAATTCTTAAAAAAGCTTCGGGCATCGAATTAATGAAAAAGGTCTTCTATACTACCAGAACGAAATTGGTTATGATGAGAGCGGGAAACGGAGGGTTCATGCTTGGGTAAGAACCGTAGGAAATACACACGACAGATCTCAATGCCTGCACGGCGGCTCGGTAAGCATCCGAATGCCAAAATATACCGGTTCCGGCGCATCGTTTTCACCATTGCTGTCCTACTAACTTTGGGCTTCATCGCTAAAACTGTGCTCGGTTTTTTTAGTGCTGAGTATGTTTCGCTTGAACTTTCTGGGAATATGCATTATACTGATTTACAAATCTATGATGTCTTAGGCAAAAAGTTACAAAATATCGTCACAGATTCTGAAGAACAGACAGCTGCCTATCTCAGGGAAAACCTGAGATATATAAAGGATGCCTACGTTACCAAACACGTAATGAAACGGATGCTGACTATTGAAGTCACCGAGCGTGAGCCGTTCGCTTTACTGCGAATTGATACTACAGATGATAGAAATTATTCATTTTTCTTGGTAGATAACGAGGGACATGTGTTAAAACGTATAGATAAGGGTGTCGCGAGTCCATCAATATCTGAACAGTTCAGAGAGATGGCGGTACTCAAAGTCATAAATGACACACCCGCGAAGGTCGGGACTGCTGTTAGGACATCTGAGGTCGCCATCGGATTAAAGATTCTGAAAACTGCCTTGCGTCTCGAAAGGCACCTCGCAAGACAGATCAAGCATATTGACTTAAACGATTCAAGGAAGATTAAACTCCGTCTCAACAATTTCCGAGGAACCGTTTGGCTCGCTGGAGATGCAATCGAATCAGGGCTTCATCATGTCGCCCTGTTCTTAAAACATCACAATACCCACAGACCTGAACTTCTCAGTGTCGAATCTGAGCCAGAACACTTGTACTTAGATGTAAGATATGAAGATACAGTATACTTAGGCGGGTTGGCAGCACGTAAGTAGGACCGATGCCAGTGTACAATAAGAATATAACCTACGGCAATATTCCGAGGCTATCTTTCTTCAAGTTTGACGGAGAAGGAGGTGAGGCATTTAAATGCGAAAACAGAACATTATTGCAGGGCTTGATATCGGTTCAAGCAAAATTTCGGTTATCGTTGCGAATACATTACAAGGAAGTAACCAGAAGATAGGGATCATCGGTGTAGGACACGCCCTCACTGAAGGGCTTCGAGCAGGCGTTGTCGTTGACATCAACCAGACAGCTGAAGCAATTCGTAAGGCTATTTCTAATGCCGAATTGATGGCAGGTGTGAGAATTGACGCTGTCTGTGTCGGCATTTCCGGGGCACATATCGTTGGAGAGACATCGAACGGTACCGTTGCGGTTGCTAATACCGAGATTTCACATGATGATGTTGACCGCGCGATGTTAACAGCGAAGGCGGTTCCTATTCCGGCAGACCGAGAGATACTGCATGTTATCCAGCAAAAATTCGGCGTTGATTCCCAAGATCGTATTCGGGAACCTGTCGGTATGTCTGGGGCGCGCCTTGAAGCTCACGCTTATATTATTACGGGGGGGACAACTGCTATCCAGAATTTGCTTAATAGTGTTGAAAAGGCTGGCGTACCTATCATAGAGACTATCGTCGCTGCAACGCTCGCTGCAACGCAAGCAGTCGTTTCAAAGGACGAACGCGAAGTCGGTATCGCCTTGGTTGACATCGGTGCCGGAACAACCGAAATCATCATTTACAAAGACGATTCTATTCAACACACAGCAGTAATTCCAGTCGGTGGACAGCACATTACGAACGATATCGCACAGTACTTGAAAGTTACCCTTCCTGAAGCGGAGGAACTCAAACTTCAGCGCGGGTGCGCCTGGACGGAATTGGTCGATCCAGATGATGATAGGGCGATCCCTGTTACGAGTGACGCGAATCGGCCACGTTTTATCGATCGAATTGAACTCACAGAAATTATTGAATACCGCATAGCAGAAATCTTAGAAGCGATCGATGAAGAATTAGGGGATATACCGCTCCCAGGTGGACTGATACTCACCGGAGGCACCGCTCTAATGGATGGACTTCAAGAACTTGCTGAAGAAATGCTGCATCTTCGCGTACAGATCGGGTACCCCCGTGGATTGCAAGGCTTAACCGACCGGGTAAATCACCCGATGTACGCTACCAGTATAGGGCTTGCACTTTACAGTGAATCTTTGCGCCGTCAAGAACAAGAGCATAACGCGCGGCATCGCGATAAGGGTGTCGGGAACTTCCTGCAACGCATCAAAGAATGGTTCGGATATTAAGATTGCTGCTCTAACCCTAAGGCTTATACGAAGCAGGCTTGCAGGCATACTTGACTTAAACTTGCTTATAACGTATAATTTAACGTGAAAACGCAAACCAACATAAGTTATGAAGGAACCTCGGTCTGGAGATTGAGGCTATATTGATGATAGGAGGAATTAGGTTGCTGTGTCTATCTTATGGTAACTGAAATTTGACATGATAGAATTTGAACAAGAGGAATTTGAAAATTTGCGCGCACGAATTAAAGTCATCGGGGTCGGTGGCGCAGGTGGAAATGCTGTTAAACGTATGATTGAAGCTGGACTCACTGGCATAGAATTTTATGCCGTTAATACCGATCAGCAAGCCCTATTGACCTGCCTCGGGGCAACCCAAATCCAGATCGGCTATAATACAACCGAAGGTTTGGGATCGGGCGCAGACCCTGAGGTCGGCAAAAAAGCCGCTGAAGAAGACAGGGAACAACTTCAGACGATCGTTGAAAACGCGAACATGGTCTTCATCACAGCAGGGATGGGGGGCGGAACCGGAACCGGGGCAGCACCTCTCATCGCTTCTCTTGCCTGTGAATCCGGGGCTCTGACAATCGGGGTTGTAACACGTCCATTTGACTTTGAAGGACAACGCCGCGCAGCGTCTGCCGAAGCTGGACTCGAGGAACTCCGTGAGACAGCTGACTCCGTAATCGTTGTCCCCAACCAGCGTCTCATCGATACAATGGACAGAAAACTACCGATACGAGAAGCATTCCGGATGGGAGACCAAATCCTCCTACACGGTGTCAAAAGTATCTCTGACATCGTTACAGAATCCGGCGAAATTAACGTTGACTTCGCCGATGTTGAGTCCATCATGCGAGAGGCTGGCAGTGCTTTGATGGGAATGGGACACGCGACTGGCGATAATCGCGCACACATCGCTGCAGAACAAGCCATCAATTCGCCACTCCTTGAACAAACCAACATCGCCGGTGCCGTCGGTATGATCGTCAACATTACTGCACCTCCGGATTTTATGATGTATGAACTTGACGAGGCGATGCAAGTTATTAAAGATACCGCACCGGATGCACAAATTATCTTTGGGCTCGTTTACAAAGATGAATTGGAACTCGACGATGAAGTCCTCGTAACTGTCATCGCAACCGGGTTTGATACCGTTGTGGATGACAGACGCACACTCGGAGCCGGGGCACCACGAGGTATCGGTGGACGCAGATCCGCACGATACGATGACGCAGATACTTACCGAAGACAGCCATCCGATTTATCGCCACAACGTGGGGGCGGCAGATCTCGACCCGGAGGCGGTAGAAGCCCCGCTCGCAGATCCCCCGTGTCAACACCAGCACCGGAAACCAATCCTGAACCTACTGAAGATGAAGAACATGCGCCCCAAGGTAGAGGACAGAGACCCAGTAGAGGCCGAGAACAAAGTACACGACGGCGCGATACTGATTGGGAAATCCCCGCGTTTCTGCGCGTCACCTCAAGAAAAAACCCAAACGATAAATAGGTATTGATGCTCGACTTACGCCAACACTACCAACACCTGCGCAATGCGGAACACAGAGCGCAGCATAATTTCAGAAAACCGAACAGGTTCGCACTTGTCTATCCGAGTACTTATGAACTTGGAATGTCAAGTCTCGGCGTTCAAGTGATCTATTCTATTCTCAATAGCCGAGCGGATACTGCTTGTGAACGTGTTTTTGTTCCCGAATCTAATTATATTCGGAAACTTGTCAGTCAGCAAAAACCGCTTTTCTCATTTGAAACGCAGACTGCACTTAACCGGTTTGATGTCATCGGGTTTTCAGTCTCTTTTGAATCCGATTATGTGAATATTCCGCGGACCTTGCAGCTCGCGAATATACCACCACTTGCGGAAGAACGTACAGAATGGGACCCCCTTGTCATCGCCGGGGGTATCAATATTTCCTACAACCCAGAGCCCATTGCTGATTTCGTTGATGTTTTCGTTATTGGGGAAGCCGAGCTTGTCATACATCAACTCATGGTGTACTTTAACGAGTGGAAGCAGTCTCGCGCCTCAAAACACGAGCTGCTCGAAACATTGGCAACCGTTCCAGGACTTTATGTGCCGAGTTTTTATAACGTAACTTACAAGGGCGACGGCACCATCGATGCAGTTACACCAAAAGCAGGTATATCCGCGCGTATTCGTGCTGGTGCCGTGCCGAAACTCGATGATGTCGAAACTTGCACACATATCCACACCCCGAATACTGAGTTCGCGAATGCACACCTCATCGAAATCGTGCGCGGGTGTGGTCGGCAATGCCGTTTTTGTGTCGCTGACTATGCACGGCGATGGCCCCGACACCGTTCTGTAGAAAGTACACTCACACTCGCTGAGCGCGCACGCGGGATTACGGACAGGATCGGACTGGTTGGTGCCTCTATTTCTGACCACCCGCACATTGATGAGATCGCATCAGGGCTCGTTGAACGTGGGTTCCGTATCTCTTGCGCTTCACTTCGCGCCGAAACTGTCCGGGCCCCATTGCTCGATGCCCTTGCAGATAGTGAACAAGGCACTATTACGATCGCACCAGAAGTCGCTACCGAAGAACTTCAGAAGGTCGTCAATAAAGCGATCCCACGGGAGCGGCTCTATTACGTTTTTGAAGAGGCATTGAAACGTGATATTCTCAACCTGCGCCTCTATTTCCTTATCGGGGTACCGCACGAAACACCGGAGGATGTCCAAGCGATCGTTGATATGGCAAAGGAGATGCGCACCATCGTCCTCCCGCATGCGAAACGAACGGGAAGAATCGCACGTATCAGTTTTACGATTTCCCCGATGGTGCCAAAACCGCATACCCCTTTCCAGTGGGTGGCGATGGAACCGCCGAAAACCATCTCTCGGAAACTTGATTTTCTTAAACGCGAGATTAACCAACTCGGCAGCATAAAGGTCGGGTCTGCAAGTGCAAGACTGGCACACCAAGAAGCCGCCTTGGCTCGCGGTGACCGACGGCTCGGCAAAGTTATTTTGGAACTTGCAAACGGCGCATCGTGGAATCAGGCTTTCCGTACACACGGGTTAACGCCACATTTTTACGCAACGCGCCAACGCCCACTACATGAAGTCAATCCCTGGGACCACCTCGATCTAAACGTTAAACCCCAATTCTTACAACTTGAGTTCAACAAACACGAAAAAGGGTTTATGACCAGTGAATGTGATACGACCGTCTGTAAGAAATGCGGTGCCTGCTAAATTTTATGGTAAATCTAAAAATAAATGTGTAGCATAGGCTGTTAGCCTGTGCCTCTTCGTAGCATAAGAGACCGTGGTGAAGGAGGAATCACTGTGCACAAATTTGAACAAATGATACGCGGGCTTTTCGTAATAGGCATCCTGTTCTCGGTTACAACCACCTTGCACGCAGGACTCGACGACGATTCCCTCGTTTTATATCTCTCTTTTGATGAAGGAAAAGGTGATAATGCTGCAGACAGTTCCGTGCATGGGCACGATGGCGAACTTATCAAAAGTCCGGCATGGGTAGATGGACAGTTCGGCAAAGCGTTAGAGTTCGACGGCACAAAAGGACAGCATGTAAAGGTGCCTATCAACGACACTTTACAATTAAGAGAACAGTTCTCGATCGCTTTCTGGGTCAAGCGTGGCGACACCCAAATTCGGGACTGGAATTATATGGTGACCGCTGGCAGCTTGAAGTGGGCATCAATTTTTAACAGAGGCGACAGCAAAACCTATTTCTGGTCAACATCCGGGGGCGGTTGGGCACAAAAAGCCGTTAGTGACGACATCCAACCCGAAGACTGGGTACACCTTGCAGTAACACATGACACCACATCCGAGATTGTTATCTATAACGACGGTAAGAAAGCCGGCGGCGGTGCGAAACCACCACCCGTCGACGAAATTGACGGTTCCGTTATGGTCGGCGCACGCCACCCTGGCGAGGAATTTTTCACCGGGGTCATTGATGAGGTATTTGTCTTCAATAGAATCATCACCGAGGCGGAAGTCGGTGAAATTATGAACGGCGGTTTCCTACCGGTGGAACCCGCAGAGAAACTTGCAACGACATGGAGCCGTATTAAAGCGGAGCGCGACTGACCCTTTCGCCAGACTGTTCTTCGTAGGGACGAGGTTGCCTCGTCCCGAAAACCTATCAATTTGAACTGGGCAAAACACCAACGCCTCGTATCGCATATATCCTGTCATAAGGAAGCCAAAAATGGACTTCAGTTGGTTTGGAATCACCGTTATTGATATAGGCATCGTAAGCATCGGAATTATCGGATTCGCTTGGCTCTTCCGAAGAATCGCTATCCTTGAGCGAGAAAATGGAAGCCTACAAGCGCAAGTAGATACACTCACGAAAGAGAATCAAGATCTTCGACAAGAGCTCAATGTTTTAGCAGCACGATACACCGAAATCAAAGAGATGCTTACGTTGCTTCTCAAGCGCGAAAATTTTATCCAATAAACCGGTGCTGTTACAGACCGCATCTACCACAGCTTAAAATTGAAACGCGCACGGACTCTGACGCAACAGGCCATAGAGCGGTGCAAACGCTGTCCTTACATTGGAGAGAAGCGTATGCTAAAATATTTCGTCCTGTTTATTATTCTCTTCGGTGCTTTTGGAAACACAATTTTATCCGACGTTTCAACCGCTGAAAAGCACTATCAGCGTGCAACCACCTACCATAGTCTCGGAGAATTCGAGCAAGCCATCTCCGAATATAAAAAAACCATCGCGCTGGAGCCAAATTCCCCTATCGTTTACAACAAACTCGGTGTCGCATACGCCGAACTGAAGCAATACGATGCCGCACTTGACGCTTATCGAAAGGCACTTGCGCTGTCTCCGATAATGGCTGAACTGCACTATAACGTCGGATTGGTTCACCTCAAGCAGGGGGACCTCCGCCACGCCGCTGAAGCGTTTGAACGCGCAATTGCTATTGACGCAGAATGGACGGATCCCTATACCGGTCTCGGTGAGGTCTACTTGAAACAGGGTAATTTTGAAAGTGCTGCACTCGCCTATAAAAAAGCCATACGCCTCAATCCAAAAAGTGCCAGTGCGATTCTGGGATTAGGTAAAACCTATACAAAACAGAGACGCTTAGATGAAGCGATCACCGCTGTTAAGAAAGCAATTGAAATTCAGGTGGATAATACGGAGGCACACTATCAACTCGCTCAGATTTACATCAAACGCGGCGAAAAAGAGAAAGCCGCATCGACGATGGCGTTTTTTAGAACCCTCCGTCAGACGGATCCGCTCCTTGAAAAAGCCGAAATGTGGGTCAAAAAGTATCCCCATGACGCAAGAGGCTATAACAATCTCGGTATCGTTTATCTTGCACGCCGTCGCTTTGCGGATGCAGTGGCAATCTATAAACAGGCTATCTCGCTTGATCCTGATTTAGCGACCGCACACTACAACTTGGGACACGCTTACCATAAACACGGAAAAGTTGACCTTGCAATTGCGGCGTATCAGCAGGCACTCACTGCCGATACAGCCCTTGCAATTGCACATAATAATATCGCAGTTGGGTACGCAGAATTGAAAACGAATCTGGACAAGGCACTTTTACACGCACGGACAGCTGTCCGTCTGGCACCCACAGATGCAAATTATTGGGATACGCTCGCTGAAATCTGTGACGCACTCGGATTACAAGATGAAGCGCAGCATGCACGTGAAAAACAGGAAGCGTACGCCGACGAATGATGAGATGTCTCTGTTGGACTATCCTCTTCGCCATTCTGATAACTTCCGCTCCTGCCGAAGTTAAATTCGTTGACGTAACCGCCGCTGCGGGCATTTCATTTCAGCATATTGATGGCAGAACCGGCGAAAAATTTCTCATCGAAACCCTCGGTTCCGGTGCCCTCTTTTTTGACTTTGATGCCGATACACATCTCGACCTCTATGTTGTGAACGCCACTTCTATCCCACCGCCGGACGCTGAACACACATCACAAACACAACTCCCAAGAAATACACTCTATCACAACAACGGGGACGGAACGTTTACCGATGTTACGGACAAAGCAGGTGTCGGGGATACTCGCTACGGTGTCGGATGTACCGCCGCAGATATTGACAACGACGGCTACCCCGAAATTTATGTAACGAACTACGGACAAAACACACTGTATTCTAACAACGGAGACGGAACGTTTACCGATATTACACAAAAAGCGGGGGTTGGCGATGAACGCTGGGGAACCAGTTGTGCTTTTCTCGACTACGATAATGATGGCGATGTTGACCTGTACGTTGTCAACTATATGAAATTCTCCATCGCCGAGAATCAATGGTGGGAGACCCGGGGTATCAGAACGTATTGTAGCCCGACAGATCAGATTGCTGGCAGCCATTTTGTCAGCGAACCCGACATCCTCTATCGGAACAACGGAGACGGCACTTTCACGGATGTCACCGAAGCCTCCGGTATTTCACACCGCGCCCTCGGTCTCGCCGTTGCAGTCGGGGATTACGATAATGATGGGTATCCAGACCTTCATATCGCTAACGATATGGAGGCAGATCTGCTTTACCGGAACAACGGCGACGGTACCTTTACTGAGACTGCTGACCTTACCGGTACAGGGTACGACGGAAACGGTTTTCCCGGAAGCGGCATGGGCAGCGCGTTCGGGGATTACGATAACAATGGCTACCTTGATCTCGTTGTTAGCAATGCCTCTTCACTACCAGTGGTCCTTTATCAAAACGAGAGGGCTGCCTTTTTTACCGATGTCTCTTTTACAGCTGGGATTGGCGCAGTGACGCTCCCGTATTTTAAGTGGGCAGTCGAATTTTTTGATTACAATAACGACGGCCTATTGGATATCTTTGTTGCAAATGGACATCTGCAGGAAAATATCGCGCTGTTCTCGGATAGCACGTATCCACAGGCTGACCTGCTTTTCCGCAACACTCGCCAACAAAACAGCACATATTATTTTATCGATGCATCTGCTGAAGTCGGATTGACGCAGCTACCCAAAATGGTGAGCCGCGGTGCTGCATTCGGCGACTACGACAACGATGGCGATCTTGACATTTTTCTCAATAACGCCAATCAACCCGCAACGCTCCTCCGAAACGAGGGCGGCAATAATAACCATTGGCTAACAATCCAACTGATCGGGACACAAAGCAACGCATCAGGGATCGGGACAAAGGTCGTCTTAAAAGCGGGAGAACGATCTCTCTATAAAGAGGTACGCAGCGGCGCAAGTTACCTATCGCAAAGTGATCGCCGCGTCCACTTTGGACTTGGAAATCAGACAGAAATTGACACCCTCGAAATCCGCTGGCAGAGCGGACACATAGACCAATTTTCTAATGTGAAACCAAACCAGATTCTCATCATCAAAGAGAGTCACGGAATTGTAGACTGGCAAGATATAAGATAAACGGATACAATGAAATCTGGTCTTCCTTGCAATTGATCGCGGATCTGTATATAATTGATTCAAAACCAGCACCAATAAAAAAAACAATGAACATCCAAATTAATGTAAAAAACTTCGGTCCGATAGAAAAGGCGGAGATAGATCTGCGTCCACTGACAGTATTTGTCGGTGAAAGCAACACCGGCAAAACGTATCTTGCCGCGCTCATTTACGCATTACACAAAAATTTTGGTGGAATTTCACAATTGACTTGGGCAGACTTTGCTATTTCTTATTTCAGTTTAACTTACCGTTTTCGATCTCGCTCGCAAAGCCAGCAAGAGGCGTTAGAAAAAGAGATGTTAGAGATCCTTGAAAAGCTAAACACGCTTGGACGTCCGTTTAAATTTTCTGATTTGCCTCAGCAAGTAACCATTCAGTCACAGTCCAGACTCACAGATCAAGAAGACTTCCCTGACGAACTTATACGGTGCTTCGACTTTGAGACTGTTTCTAAATTAATTCGATTCACTGGCAGCCAAGACAACAAAATGAAAGTTTCACTGTCGGTTCACGACCGAAATCAAACGTATTGGGATTTTGAGGTGCAAGACACTGGATCTGGTCCCACTATAACCGGGCATATCAATCCAGACACGGTTCTCCTTGACGCAGGACGTAAGACTGAGTTCGATGAAATAGTCGATGTTGAGCGTCTATTTCGGAATTTACGCGCACGCCGGTCGCGATCAGGGGATGCATACTATTTGCCTGCTGCTCGGAGCGGCATCATGCAAAGCCGTGATCTGCTTGCGACCGCCCTCATTAAGCGGGCGACACGCATCGGTTTGGATCGCCTTGAAGTATCCACATTTTCGGGAATGATTGGGGATTTTCTGGAGCAGATCGTCAACTACAAGGAACGTAGGAGCTCGTCAAGCCGTATACATCGTGTCGCTGAACAACTGGAGATGGAGCTGCTGGAGGGCAGAATAGAGGTCAAACGTCCCACGTCAGAAGCGTATCCCGAATTTCTGTACCGTCCAGGTCAGGCGGAAGAGGCACTGCGGATGAGCCATTCCTCAGCGATGGTATCCGAACTTGCCCCGTTAGTCCTCTTTTTGCGAGGTATTGTTGAACGGGGTGACTTGCTCATTATTGAGGAACCTGAATCTCACTTGCACCCAGATTTACAAACCAAAATCGCTTACATTCTTGCTCGCTTGGTCCGAGCGGGTGTTCACGTCCTGATTACAACACATAGCAACTGGCTCCTCCAACAAATCGGGAACTTGATTCGCGAGGGTGAATTGCAGAAACTCGGAGAACCCACAAGTGAATCAGCGGACTACCTAAAAAAGGAAGAGGTCGGTGCATGGCAATTCTATAAAAACGAACCAGTTAAAGAACTCCCGTTTGACCTTATCGAAGGTATAGAACCAGAAGATCACTTGGATATAGCGGAGGATCTCTATAACCGTTCGGCAGGACTCCAAAACAGAATTGAGCAAACGAAAGGGAGCGATGCGGTTGAATCTGAGTAAAGGGCTTACCGACATTCAAAAACAAGTATCTCCGAACAGTCTCACCAAATCATGCAGCGGAGAAGGATGTCAGGTATACCTGACCGACATACCCAGGCAAAAGGTCGTGATAAATGTAGAAAAAGAGTTTGACGCACGCGGAGACAATCGGAAACGGTGTGACCGATTGCTGTTTTACGAAAATAAAACCATTTTCGTGGCGGTTCCGATTGAACTCAAAGGGCGTGGTAAGGGCGACGAATCGGATGTTCTTGAGCAGTTGAAAACCGGTTTAGAATTTGCCTCCACCCTCGCGCCGAATTTGAACAAGCCGGTCTACGTTCCAATTGTGTTCACTAAGAGCGGCATTAGATCGAGGAACCCGAGACGGCAAAACCGAGAACTTAAAGTGAAATTCCAAGGTAAAACTCTGACGGTTCTGACAGGACGTTGTGATAGAAAAAAGAACCTCGCGAATTTACTGTCCGAGGCAGGTTATCTTTAATCTTAGCAGGACTTACACAAACGCCAGTGGCATATATGAGCACGGCAAATCTTCTTGCCTGTCGAGCCGACCGAGCCGAGTAGATATCGGTATCTCTTGCCTGTATCCGTGTCGGAAATTACTTTGACTTTTCTATTCTATGCGGGGCACAAATCCCACAAGAGGCATAATCCTTTTCCGCTTCATCCAAATAAATCGCAAACTTTTTTTCTACGTTTTTGTCCTGCAAGAACTCACAATTGTAGGTGTGGTATTTCTTGCCTGTCTGCGTGATGTAAACAATTGGCTCCGGCGGATCGGGCCACAGCAACAAAAGTGATGAGAAACTAACCATAAACAGAACGCCTAAAAACAGAGCAATCCATTTCCACCAGTGTGAAATTCTACGCTCTGCTTGTCCGTCTACGGCTAAAGCCCCTGCCGATACAGGTTTCCAGTTCTTAATGCCCTGTTCAAAATCTTCCCGATTGATCTCAGTAAACCAATTGTTATACTTATTCTCACAAAATTCCCAATTCCGGGGATCCTTGCCGACAGCGAGAACACCATACTGTGTGTTCGTAGCACTCATATAACTTTTTAATTGTGCTCTCGCTCGTGCTCGTAGGATGGGGAGCGGAAATTTCTTGCATTCCGCAATGGCGACAAAGTATCCTTTTTCACCGCCAATGGACTGATGCAGGACAACATCCGCCATGCCGTCTCGCGTGCCGAACTGGACTCCGCACTGCTGTGATGTTGAAAATTGCGGGAATCGATCCTTGAAATAGGTTGCGACTGCTTGTTCAACTCTGGCTTCTTTCATTATCCCTCCTTCCACTTCTCGTTCTTAAATCTTCTTGATCGGTGTAAGCGAAATATCTACATTCCCGCCATTACGCCTCAAATAGAATCTTCTGCTGCATATGCTTCCCGGTCCACGGATTTGCCAGCGGCGGGAGCGTCAATATCCGATCCCATCGCTCCTTGTCTCGGTAGTATTCCGCAATAGAGAAACACTGTAGAGGGGCATAAGTCGTTTCGCCCATCCTTATCGGGGCTAAGGTATGTTTCCAATTGCGCTGTGCAGGTTGCGCATCAAGGGTGATGAGGATGCCCATCGCAGCGTTCTCGTTTCGGATATTCGCGTGAAGTCTATCAAACTTCGCTTTCTGTGAGCCAGAGGCACCTGTGACTTGAACAATAATCGCTTTGCGATCCATATTATCTGGCGTGTTAAGGAACACCCCGAACCCGTCAATACCATCATCACCAACTTTCTGTGGATTGGATGCCAAACCGTCTATGAGTGAGATCGCCCAGTCTTGGAACTTGAACGGAGAGGTTTTGGCAAGTTGACGGGCGGTGTCCATATCAACAGGCACCCCTTTGATAGGAAGCGGTGTGATACCGTTTGGTGCGAGGCGGTAGCGGTTTATCAAACGGAGCGCGAAAGGCAGGATGTCTATACCGATAACATCCCGTCCGTTTTTCGCAGCTGCTTCTATCGTTGTGCCACACCCTGCGAACGGGTCAAGCACGAGGTCGCCCGGATTGGATGAGGCTTTGATGATGCGTTCGTAGAGTGCAAGTGGCTTTTGGGTTGGATAGCCGAGGCGTTCTTTGGATGTTCTTCCTACCATATCTATTTCCCAAACATCTCGCATGGATGCCATTGTATACCAACGTCCCTGAGCATCTTGGAATTCAGTAATGCCTTGAAATCTATACGGTTTGAAATTCCTGTTGTAAGAACGTTCCTTCTGAACATTAAAAGTATGGCGATTCCTGTGGTCTTTAGAGTAAAAGAAAAGTATATCATGCTTTCTGCCAAACCAGTTTTTGCTGACACCCCCAGAACGATATGACCAAACAATTTCATTGCGAAAGTTCTTTTCACCAAAAATAGCATCCATCACGAGTTTGAGGTAGTGGCTTGCGTAGGGGTCACAGTGCAGATAAATACTCCCCGTATCCTTCAAGATACGGTGCATCATAAACAATCGTTCCGCCATGTAGGAGGTGTAGGACAGCATCTTGCTCTGTGGGATGAAACCTTCAAACGCAGCAATTACCTTGGATGCGGGGTTAGCGATAGCGTTCTTGATAGGTTTAACGCGTTCTGCGGACGTGTTGTCCCAGAGCCAGACATCATCAAACGCCTTGATTTGTGGATCAATAACGAGTCCGGAATTCTTGAAAACCTTGTTATATTTCTCATTAGAGTTAAACGGTGGATCGAGGCAGATGAGGTCGATATAACTGTTGGGAAAGTCTGTCATAATATCAAGACAATCGCCGTAATAGAGCGTGTTTGCAAATGGAGTGTTCATAGTCCTCTCGTCGGCTACAACATGAGCGTAAAGGGCATCCCTTTTCTCTGGGTCTCATAAAAATGACAGGACTATAGGGGTGGGTGCGCCGATCGGCGCGCGCGGGGGCATAGAAAGGTATTCGGCAACCTTCCCTATAGGGGGCTGGTTTCTATTAATCTCACACACAAAA
>RKRO01000528.1 GCA_007571355.1 Candidatus Poribacteria bacterium
CCATCAAAAAGAGGCATTTGACGACGTTATCAACGGCTTCAAAACATCCGACCGCGGCAAACTGATTATGGCGTGCGGCACCGGCAAAACCTTCACGGCCCTGAAAATCGCGGAGCATATCGCCGGCACCGAGGGGAGGGTCCTCTATCTTGTGCCGTCTATCAGTCTGCTTTCGCAAGCGATGCGGGAATGGTCAGAGCAACGCGGGGTAGACCACAGTTATGTCGGTATCTGCTCGGATACCCGTGCGGGTAGCACAACCGAGGATTCCGCTATCCAAGAACTCAAGATTCCTGTTACAACCCATCCATCAGAAATCGCCCGTGCATTGCACAAACAGGATACGGGCAAAATGACGGTGGTTTTCTGCACGTATCAGTCGTTACCACGCATTGAAACCGCACAAGACAACGGCGCACCGCCGTTTGATATTATCTTCTGTGACGAGGCGCACCGGACGACCGGTGTCGATAAGCCCGGTGATAAAACCTCGCCATTTGTTCTCGTTCACGATGCCGATCGGATCCGCGCCAACAAACGCCTCTATATGACAGCCACACCCAGACTTTATACGGAGAACGCAAGGAAACAAGCCGCAGACTATAACGTTGAAGTGTTCTCTATGGACGACGCAGCGAAATACGGGCCCGAGTTTCACCGGCTCCTGTTCTCCAAAGCCGTTGCACTCGGTGAACTTTCCGACTACAAAGTCGCTATTTTCGGCATCTCAGAGCGTGAAGTCAATGCGAAACTTGCAGGCAATACCGGCAAATACGGTAGTGAAATCAACATCAACGATGCAACCCGAATCATCGGCTGCTGGCGCGCCTTACAAAACCCCGAAAATAAGCAGAAAGACGACGAAACGCTCAGGCCTCTAAAACGCGTTATTGCATTCACAAACAGAATTGACGAGTCAAAGGCACTGGCGCGCTATTGGAATGATATTATTGAGGATGCTATTGAAAAGCTGCCAGAGGATGAACAACCGACCAACTTTTTATGTGAAACCCAACACGTTGATGGCACCGTTCACGCCCTGAACCGAAAAACACGCCTCGATTGGCTAAAAAACGAGAACGGCGACGATAACCAAGATGACAGTGATGGCACAGACGTTTGCCGTATCCTCTCGAATGCAAGATGCCTTTCTGAAGGCATCGATGTGCCCGCACTTGACGCTGTGATTTTCTATAAACCCCGAAAATCCCATATTGATGTCGTCCAAGCGGTCGGTCGCGTGATGCGGAAGGCACCCGGAAAGCAATTCGGGTACGTCATATTGCCCGTCGCTATTCTCGACCATAAAGACCCCGCTGCATCGCTAAATGATAACGAACGGTTCTCTAATGTCTGGAGCGTTCTCAACGCACTCCGTTCACACGACGACAGGTTCGACAGTCAAATCAATAGTATAGACCTCGATAAAGGGATCCCTGATTCTATCGTCATTGGCGGCAGTGGAGACGGTGCCCCCGATGGGGATGCTGAACAACTTTCACTCTTGCCAGTTGAAATCCCCGTTGAGGCGATCCGCTCAAAAATCGTGGAGAAGTGTGGCGATAAACGATACTGGGAGAACTGGGCGAAAGATGTCGCTGAGATTTTTGACCGACTCGTTGACCGGATTCAAAACCTATTGGATGACCCTAATAACGACGCGTTGAGCGAATGGTTTGGAAGTTTCCACAACGAGTTAAAAAAGACCATCAACGATTCCATCACGCCCGCGCATGCGATGGATATGATGGCCCAACACATCCTTACAAAACCGGTTTTCGATGCCCTCTTTGAAGATTACGACTTCTCAGCGCGCAACCCGATGGCACGTGCCCTGGATACCCTGCAAAAGGACTTCGCAGAATTCGGACTGGAGAACGAAACGCGGGATTTGCAAGGGTTCTATGAGAGCGTGCAGACGCGTGCCAGGGGTGTCCAAACGAGTGAAGGCAAACAGCAGATACTCTCAGACCTTTACGAGCAGTTTTTCAAAAAGGCGTTGAAAAAGGAAGCAGACCGACTCGGTATCGCCTATACGCCGATTCCACTCGTGGATTTCGTTTTGCATAGTGTCAACGACATATTACAAGAGGAGTTCGGAAAAACCATCAGCAACAGAGATGTCCATGTCCTCGATCCATTCACCGGCACCGGCACATTTATTGTGCAACTCCTTCAATCTGGACTTATCCAGCCCGAAGATCTCGATCGGAAGTATCGCGAAGAACTCCACGCAAACGAGATTCTCTTACTCGCCTACTATATCGCATCTGTCAATATCGAAGAAGCGTTCCGAGGACAGCGGGGAGGGGACAACGGCTATGAACCTTTTGAAGGGATTGTGTTGACAGACACCTTCAACCTCAACAAAGCAGAAGAACCTACGCTTTTCCCAAAGGACTGGTTGACAGAAAACAACGAACGTGCCGAAAATCAAGAGAAATGCCCCATCCAAGTCATCATCGGCAACCCACCCTGGTCGGCAGGACAGAAAGACGCAACAGACGACAACGCAAACGTGGACTACCCTGAATGGGAACAACGGATTACTGAAACCTATGCAGCACGCGCGACGACAACCTTAAAAAGACACCTCTATGACACCTATAAGATGGCACTCCGCTGGGCATCCGATAGAATTGAAAACCAAGGCCTCGTCGCCTTTGTTACGCCTGCCTCTTGGATTGATGGAAACGTTGACTCTGGGGTTCGCGCCTGTTTAGCGGATGAGTTCAATTCAGTCTATGTCCTGAATCTCCTTGGAAATGCAAGAGTATACGGAGCACAAGGGCGATTACAAGGAGAAGGGGTCTTTGGCAATGCCACGCAATCCCCTGTCGCCATTACTATCCTCGTCAAAAACCTAAATACCTCTACCCCTCTGTCAAGAGAGGATCAAGAGGGGTTAAACGCCAACATCCGCTACCGCGACATCGGTGGCAACCTCAAACGCGATCAGAAACTCAACGCCCTCCGCGAAGCAGTCTCTATAAACGGATTTGACGACTGGCAGCTCATCACACCCAATACATACCACGACTGGATCGGACAGCGCAGCGATGCATTTACAAACTTCTATCCCCTCGGCACATCAGAAGCAAAAGCAGGCAAAGCAGACGATGCCATATTCCAGTTGTATTCGTTAGGAGTATCAACAAATAGAGACGCGTATATCTATAACTTCTCCCGCGAGGCATGTGCCGAAAACGCGCGGCGAATGACCGACACGTATCTATCAGCGATTGCCGAACTTGAGGCGAACCCAGAGATGACTGTGGAGGAAGTCGCACGTCGCCATGCCACAAATATTAAGTGGGACGACACACTAATAAAGAGACTTGCTCAGAAGAAAAAGACAGAGTTTAAGGTTGATTATATACGAAAAGCCGCATATAGACCATTTATTGCCACGAACTGTTATGCTGATGAGATTTTCATAACGAGAAAAGGACAAATGGATCAGATTTTCCCAGAAAGCTCCAGCGAAAACCGCGTTATCTGCGCAACCGGTGTTGGATCTAAAATACAGTTTTCCGCTTTTATGACCGATATGCTCCCTGACCTCGAATTGATTTCAAAAGGGAAGTGCTTCCCACGGTGGCGATACGCGAAAATAGAGGATACCGACCATCAATCATTAAAACTACTTAACATATATGGGGGGGGGGTAAATCGCATAGATAACATCTCTGACACCGCCCTCCGCGCCTTCCGTGAACACTACAACGACGACACCATCACAAAGGACGACATCTTCGACTATATCTACGGCATCCTCCACGCACCGACATATACACAACAATTCGCAAACGACTTGTCGAAAATGATACCCCGCATCCCTTACGCACCCGCCTTTTACGCCTTCGCGCAGGCAGGCGCAGGCCTCGCCTCGCTCCACCTTAATTATGAAACCTGCGAACGGTATCCGAACCTTCGCGTCGAACCTGTCAAGCCGTCTTTACTTTGGCAAGAAGAATCGAAGCATTTTCTGTTGAGGAAACAGGCAATGAAATTTAAGGATAAAACCACAAAAGACACGCTCATCATCAACGCGCATGTCCAATTAACCGGTATTCCTGAAGCCGCCCATCGCTACATCGTCAACGGCAGAACCCCGTTGGAGTGGTTTATCAATCGCTACAAGATTAAAACGGACAAGGCAAGCGGCATCGTCAACGACCCGAATGGCTGGTTTGAAAATCCCCGCGACCTCATCACCGCCATAGAGCGGATTGTTTATGTCAGTGTGGAATCTACGAAAATCATTGAGGACTTGCCCTCTCAAATAACCTCGGACTCAGAAAAAGTTTAGGAGATGTAAAAC
>RKRO01000017.1 GCA_007571355.1 Candidatus Poribacteria bacterium
CTCAGCGGAAAAGCGGCTGCTTTAAGTCTTTACCAAACTCACTTCGATACAATTTTTGCTCGATACAATTTTTGCTCGATAACGCCAGTTTGAAAAAATATGAGCGGTTTCCCAAACAGACGCACATTCACCAAAAAACAATAGATGCCCGAAAAGCTGCTATTTTTAAAGGACAACCCCCCTTGATCCCCCCTTATCAGGGGGGGGAGGCGGACGCTCAGCGGAAAGGCATCTGCTTTAGGTTTTTATCAAACTCACTTCGATACAATTTTTGTTCGAGCAATTTTTGCTCGATACAATTTTTGTTCGAGCAATTTTTGTTCGAGCAATTTTTGTTCGAGCAATTTTTGCTCGATACAATTTTTGCTCGATACAATTTTTGCTCGATACAATTTTTGCTCGATACAATTTTTGCTCGATACACTATCGTGTGGTTAGTTTTCGGCAGTAAAGGCTTTGGATACCCAGACCCGAGCAGAGACACTACGGGTTTCGGGGTTACCGAATTGTGCGCAAAACACACATGAACCGTGTTTGAAATCCATTTTTTTCTAAATAACGTTGGCACGAATCTTGCTATATAACTATTAACGATATTCTTTGCGACACTTACCCGTAAATCATTAAACGTCTAGGAATTGATCAAGTTACAGGTTTTTGAAAAAATAGCAGCCAATTGATGATGCGTCCGGCAAGTCCGGTTCCACACTTGCCTCGCGGACACCGATCCACGCGCATCATAAATGAGAAAGGAGAAAATAGAATGAAACGGATTCGTTTTCTGGGCATTTTTCTGGTATTCTTTACGCTATTCGCAAACACAACGTTTGGACAATTGGCGAAAAAAATTGAAATTGTAAATAAAAGTCAAGAGACAGCTTACTGTGCATACTCTTATTTCGTGGATGAGGAGATAGCAACTTCCACTGGGGAGTCAATCGGTTGGCGTGTGGAGGGGTGGCTGGAGGTGCCTCCTGGTTCCATCGGACATCTCCCGTACAACTCTAACCATACCCCTTTTGTTTACTTTATCATGGGAAATGGGGCCAGTTATACTTTGGATGCGAAAAATGGTTCCGTGCATCCTGTCCCAGCGCAGCTGTTGGATGTCATCAAAGGCAGGGGAGTACCGCGCGCTGATAAATTTAAGATTATCCAAGACCCCGATGGTACTGTTAAAGCCTCCACGATTATCCGCGATGACTCTTTTGAATCCGTCCCTCGTTTTGAAGTTGTAACCTTCTATTCACCCAAAACCCGCCGTATCACGATTCCGGGTAGGGTCGAGGCGAAACGTATCATCACTCATGAACTAATGGATAGTAGGTTTGATAGCACCTATGACAGGCGCGGGTTCGTCCGAGAAGGTAAGGATTACGCTCTGCTGTTCGCAACAGATATCTATAAAATGGATACGGATCCTAATGAGCCTTCTAAGCTTCCTGATAAGGATAGCCCTTGGGAGGATCTCGCGAGACCAATAGCCGATGCCGAAGCACTTGAGACAGCACTAAAAACCTATGGGTTTGAGGTCGAGTTGGTGAAGAACGTCAAGACACGAGAGGATTACTTAGAAAAGATCGTGGAATACGGAAAGATAGACTATGGACCTACCGATCAACTGTTCGTCTATTTCGCCGGACATGGACATTTTAGGGAGGAAGATCCCCAGGACGGCTTCATCGCCGCGAGCGACTCAAAGCATCCTGATGAGGATCCTGGTTTTTCAACCTATCTCTCTTATGCCCAACTCAAACAGGATTTAGATAGGTTAGATTGCCCGCGCGTCATGCTGATGCTGGATGTCTGTTATGGAGGTACGTTTGATAAAAAAATCGCTCTGAATGAGAGACCAGGGACAAGGGGTTCAAGTACCAGGGCACTGCAGCAGAAATTAGGACTGAAAGATCTGAAGAACACACTATCGGTGAAAACGCGGTGGTATATTTCTTCAGGCGGAAAAGAGGTCGTTTTTGATGGTGGTGAAGACGCGGACCATTCTCCATTTGCTGCCGCGCTGCTGCACCTTTTCAAAGTCGGTGCCGGTGCAGACGGCGTGTTGACAGTTCCGGAGATTGAACGACACCTGCCCTCAACTTTTAAAACCGAACTTCGCAAAGTTGAAAACGCGTATAAAGCCAAGAATCCGAGTTGGACAGAGGAGTTTAAGCAAACGCCATCCTCGGGGGCGTTCGCGTCAGGCAAACCAGAAGCCAAGGCGTTCGTGTTCATCAAAAAAACGCAATAATTGCGGGTATTTTCAAACATCCACAACACTTTTTTAACTGGAGGAAAAATGTTTCAAAAAAATTACGTTGCTTTCGTTTTACTTTTTAGCACGCTGCTCCTGTTGGCGTGCGGTTCCAAGCCCCCGCCACCGGCGGCCTCGACCCCGGCACCGCCGGCACCCTTTACACCGGTAGGTTCATGGGAAGTGGTCTCTATTGCCGGTGAAACTGTCGCAGATCGCTTCGCGCTTTTCGGGGGAGACCTCTCGGATATAGAGACCACGGTGGTTCAAAATGACTTTGTTTTTTTTCCGAACGGTTCATGGTTTTGGACACTTGCGCTTGACATTAAAGCAGACATGGGCGGCGGGGTCGCTTTGATACCAAAGATGGGTTTGGCAGGTCAAGGTTCCTATACACACACTGGTAATACCATGGTTATGGTACAAGAGGAACTTAATATCCAGCTTGAACCAGAGGATTTCTGGATGTCCGCCGGGGTCACGGAAGCCGCCTTCAAAAATGAGGTTACGCGTACCTGGCTCTTCGGGAAAGTCGACAATTGGACGCTAAGTGTCGCAGGCAATACACTCACATTGACGAACGCCAGCGGCATGAAGCAGGTGCTCAAGCGAAAATAGGGTACGCTGCAGCCGAGGCGGGCTCTGATCCGCTGTCGGCACCGATTGGAAACAATACAGAATTGACAGAAAGAATGAGTGGTATAACCACACTTTACTCAAACAGCCGTTGCAGAATCGATCTCAGTACACATTTTTCAACATGCTGAGATGGTTGGTGCGTGAAAAGACAGGACCGAGTGGGCAGACGCTAACCCCTCTCTGCAAAACTTGGCGTCAAATCAATTAATCCAATTACAAAAGGGAGATATAAACCCATGCGTCAATTTTTGGTTTACCTTCTAATCCTGGGCGTGGTTACATTAACCGCCCCACTCACACAGGCAGAATTGCCGGGTGTTATTACCGCTGATTACGCAGGAACGAATTTCTTCAGTATAAAGGCACAGGCTGAGGGCGGAGACCTCGATGCCGCTCTGAATACTGCCAAGTTAGAACTTGCTCAGAATATCTTCAAGAATGCCTCGCGCCTCTTGAATCCTGAACACAAGCCGCAGAAGAATAAGTGGGAACCGGCAGAACAACACAGGATACTCGAGGCGGAGTACAGTGCTGCACGTTATAACCTAAATCCAGGTAGAATTGGAGGGAGTGTGAACGCACACCTCATGCAGCATTTTCAGGAGGCGATGCCCTCGTCTCAGACATCGAATTCGTATAGGTTTGTGAATATTGAGCAGCAAAAGTTTATGAAGGCTTATGTTGAACGTGAAAAAGCGTTACAGCAACAAATCAACACGCTGCTCGCCAGAGCCAAGCAAGCCGAAGCGATGAATCAACAACAGGCGTTGGACACCTATCTCCAGACGCTCCCGATCTACGAACAGTTGAAAGAGGCTGTGCTCCTTCAACACGCAGTTCAAGAGAATCCGGACGTTGCTGCTGTTCATGCAAAGTTGTTGGATACCGCCACCGGGACGAATGGGGGTGCGCTGCAGATGGCCCTGCCAGAGGTGAGTCAACGTGTGCATCAGCTGCAGAACCAAGGCAGATTGGTGAATACCGTGGATACCCTCGCCAAGAGGATTGCTTATCAACTCTCCATTCAGACAAAAGGTATGCAGAAAGGCACAATTAAAATAGATGGATTTCGATTTAGAGGTGTCTCAGCTATTCAACACTCGAGTGCACTCCAGCAACGCCTCACACAGCTGCTTGAGCAAGATGGATGGTCGGTTTTTAAACCTCCGCCCACCCGAGCATTGCGGAGAATCGAGAAGGTATCGCTCACAATTAGTGGCGATGTTCATGAACCCATTGGCAAGTCTGAATCTGTAATCCGGACGACAATATCCGACTCTGCCTCTGGTGATATAGTCGGAAATGCTCGCTTAATGCTTGATTCTAACTTCGCTTCAACTCTCAAGCCAGCGAATCATGAGACAACACAAAAGCGTCAACGCGCTCATGCTAAGGTGACGATGAAAACTGTACCGCAGCAGGAAGTCATCAC
>RKRO01000274.1 GCA_007571355.1 Candidatus Poribacteria bacterium
TCTTGACTCATAGCGGTATTTCCGATCCATAATTTACCGTCCTTGATTAAGGGGAATATCTCTTTGTAAGTTATTGCATTTTTGTTCCCAATAACGACAAATTTTTTATCGTATTCAATGAGTTGCGCGATATACTCTCTGAACAATGAAAATGGCGGATTTGTAGCCACAACGTCTGCCTGTTTAAGCAACGCAATACATTCCCGGCTCCTGAAATCGCCGTCTCCCTTAAGTTGAAATATGGTGGGCTCTGTTCCCTGGTTTCCGAGATACTCAACGCCAGCGGCAGCTTCCATGTCGTGTCTACTGAATAGGTCTATCTGCTGATTCTTGTAGCAGGTTGTGATCAGTCTTTTGAGTCCAAGTTTCGCGAAGTTTAGGTGAAAGTAGCGAAAGAAATTGCTGATGGTGGGATCGTCGCAATTGCAGTAAACAGTCTTGTCACGAAAATGCTTCCTGTAATGCTTTAGTTCTTTCTCGATGTCCGGGAGTTGTGTGTAAAATTCATCCTGCTTTGCTTTATTCGCAGCGTGCAGAGACCTATTTCTCACCATAAGATGGCTCCTATAATTCCATTTTGTAAGGTGCTGTGTAGATACTATTTTGACTGAATGCAAGATAAACCTTGCATTCTATCAGTTATGGCATTTCCGCTCAATTATCGTAAAGTATAACACTTTTCTGGAAAAGTGTCAATAAAATGGGGTAAGTGACCTTTTGATTTCCAATTGTTATTTTTTCCCATCCATGTTATGCTTTACAGTAACATCCGAAAGGAAATGCACACTTGGACAAGGCTACCCCCTCCTACGCCCCCGCAAGCAGGGCGGAAGCAGAGGCACCTCGCTTCGAGAGGATGTGTTTCAATAATTATTGGCTTTATGATAATAAAAAATTAGGAGTAGCACACAGAGCATGCCAAACACTGCTTGTATCCTCGCGATTGACCAAGGGACAACAGGTACGACTGCGCTCCTTGTTGATGTAGAAGGTAATATTGTTGCCCGGGGATACCAAGAATTCACACAGTATTATCCGCGTCCCGGTTGGGTAGAACACGATCCGGAGGAGATATGGGATGCCACTCTTCAAGCCATAGACGCGCTTTTCGAAGATAAAATACCTAATATCGTCGCGCTCGGCATTGCCAATCAACGTGAAACAACGCTTATCTGGGATCGGAGGACCGGTAAACCGATCTATCCTGCTATCGTCTGGCAGTGTCGGCGCACCGCAGAGCGATGTGCTTTTCTTGAAAAACAAGGCGTAGCGGGAGAGATAAAAACGAAAACAGGTCTGGTCTTAGATGCCTACTTTTCAGCAACAAAGATCGCGTGGATTCTGGATAACGTTAACGGCGCACGGGAACAAGCGGAACGCGGTGAACTTGCGTTTGGCACCGTAGACACGTGGCTCTTGTGGAAATTAACAGATGGTGCTGTCCATAAGACCGATTATACAAACGCCGCACGCACGCTTCTCTTTAATATAAATACGGTTTCGTGGGACGAAACGCTTTTGGAAATCTTCAACGTTCCAAAAACTATACTGCCTGACGTCTATCCATCTGTGAACACCTTCGGCACGGCGAATTTCTACCGCAATTTTTGGCTTGAAACTTTCGGTAAAAATATAGGTTTAGATGGCGTGCCGATTGCTGGCATAGCGGGGGATCAGCAAGCCGCGCTCTTCGGTCAATTGTGTACAAGACCCGGTATGGCGAAAAATACCTACGGTACAGGGTGTTTCCTGATGCTCAATACCGGTGATGAAAAGGTAGAAACGGATAGCGGACTTTTGACAACGCTTGCCTGCAGTTTAGATGAAAGTCCTGTCTACGCGCTGGAAGGGAGCGTATTCGTTGCGGGTGCTGCTGTGCAATGGCTACGGGACGGTCTCCAGATGATTGGCAACGCAGCGGAAACGGAAGATATTGCATCCAGTATCCCGGATTCAGGCGGTGTCTTCGTTGTCCCCGCGTTTACTGGACTCGGTGCCCCCTATTGGGACTCTGAGGCACGCGGTGCGATTCTCGGTCTAACACGTGGGAGTACCCGCGCCCATATTATCCGCGCCACTTTGGAAGCAATTGCGTATCAATCGGCAGAGGTCGTCACTGCAATGTTGACAGATGCAGGGCTGACGATGGATCGGTTACGCGTTGACGGTGGGGCAACTGCGAATGATTTCCTGATGCAGTTCCAAGCGGATATTCTCGGAATAGCGGTGGAACGTCCGGCACAGATTGAATCAACAGGATTGGGGGCTGCGTATCTTGCTGGCATCGCGATCGGGTTTTGGAGCAACGCGGAAGAACTTGCGGCACACCGCTCTGTGCAAGCCGTAGGGGCGGGGTCACCTCGCCCCTACCTTTCTACACCTTGTGTCTTTTTACCGCAGATGGACACGGACGAGCGGAACCGAAAACTTCAACAGTGGAAGAGAGCCGTGCAACGCGTTGTGAGTGATCGTAACATCCGAAAATAAATGCACACGTGTCCGAAGCCAACCCCCTCCCCCCTTATCAGGGGGGAATCAGAGGGACCTCGCTTCGAGGGGATGTGTTTCCATAATTATGGGTTTTAGTATAAAATGCGACTGCAATGGAAGTATTCCCTTGTTATCAATCTTTCTGTCATAGCCATCTTGGTGGCATTTTACTTTTTTGATAGTCTCCGAGTGCGGCGCGAGATGAATGCGCTTCACGCCTTGGGTGCGGAACGCGGTGCTGAGCTAAGAAAAATCGCTGACAACACGATTCTTGATGCTGTTGTCAGCGAAATCGAAACGACGAAGGCGTTTGATGTACAGCGATTAAATCAGGTGCTGAACGCGCTCAAGCGGGAACATCCGGATATGCGAGATGTTCTGAACATCCACATCTCCTTGATCGATACCCGTATTCGTTCGAGCCTACTTGCCGGTGCAGATGCTGTTGTTATTAATCTGGATTCAGCGGATCTTGAGCAAATTGAGACCAAAGGTGCGACGATCCGCGCTGTTGAAGGGCAGAATGCAACAGCTATAGTTATTAAATACATCGCCCCTCTGACGATGCCAGAGTCTGTTGAGTTGGAACCGAGTAGTTTAGGGGCGTATGAACACATACTTGAAGAGGGAATGCTGCCATTAGATAAGGGGTGGTATGATGATGTTTGGTGGAAAGTCTTTACTGAAGAGGTCTATGTACCGGAAGAACCAGTAATATCTGAAGAGAAAGGTAGGCGTTGGCGAATTACTGACCGGGAAGAAAGCACTCTCTACACTCTATGGAAACAAGATGGAAGTTTATGGATTCAGAGATCGTTGACTGGCTACATGCAGGTGCTTTTTGATGTGCCTTATATTGATAGATCAATCCGAAACTCACTGTTGATGCATGCGATACTAATCATGATTGTCGGTGCACTGCTTGTAATCCTGATTGACCTGACGACGAATCACTTAATTATGAAGCCATTAGAACGGATGACAGGAATTATTCAGAGCGCGGAAAGTGGCGATTTACCTGTTGATCAGAACTATTCCTCGGATGAAATCGGGCGTGCCACCTATAATCTGGTTCGGATGTTGCGGCAATTGCGGGATTCGCACTCGAAGCGGATCGATGCCTTAGGCCAATTTGCTGCGGGCGTGGCACACGAAATCCGAAACCCTCTTAATTCGATTGGGATGACGGCGCAGCACCTGAAATCTGTTTTCTCACAACAAAAGGTGAGCAAGGATGATATAGAAGAGGCGAAGGAACTTTTAGAGATTGTTGACAACAAAATTCGGGAGTTGAAGCAAACTTCGGAGCAGTTCCTCACCTTAAATCGCCCCAGAAGATTGAACATAAAACCGGTAAACCTCAATACGCTTGTAGAGCAGGTGCTCTCGGAATTTACCCTTATTGCCGAAGAAGCGAAGGTTCAGGTTATCCGGAATTATGAAGACAATTTGCCGAGTGTTCCGCTTGATGCGACCTTGATGCGGCAAACGCTTTTTAACTTTGTACAAAACAGCATCCAAGCGATGCCGAAGGGCGGTAGTATCTACGTGAGCACTTCACATCAGAGAGCGGGGAAGGATGCGGAATCTGCAGTGATTGAAATTCGGGATACCGGTATCGGCATCCCTGAAGAAATTCAGGAACAGATTTACGATGCCTATTTTACAACGAAGGACGCGACCGGCGGTATAGGCCTTGGACTCGCCATTTCACACCAGATTATTATTGCCCATGGCGGTAAGGTCGATGTCCGAAGCAAAATGGGAATGGGAACGGCGTTTAAAATCCGTCTGCCGCTAAACAGGGCTTAACTTTCATAG
>RKRO01000286.1 GCA_007571355.1 Candidatus Poribacteria bacterium
ATCAAAGTCTGCATAAGGCGACTGCTGTTCAGGTTCGCGGAGTTCTGTTTCTATGAAGCCGAGTTTAAGTTGTTCTTCCATGTATTCCCTCACACTTGTGACAATTTTAATATAGGATTTTCTAAGGGCCTCAGTATCCATTGGCGGCAATCCTCCGATCCGGTAGATGCGGCTTGAAACCGGGCAAGGTTTTACCCAAAATTAGTTTCGCAGGTCGTCAATCAAGGACATACCGTCGAACCAAGTAACATACAAGAAAAACGCGATGAGGAAGACAATAGTAACCTGTTGGACGATCTCTTGGGCTCTGCGTGGCATCGGTTTACCACGGATTTTCTCGACGGTAAAGAACAGCAACTGACCGCCGTCAGCGATCGGTATCGGCAACAGGTTGACGATGCAGAGGTTGATGCTGATGAATCCAATGAAAAAGAACAAGCTGCTGAGACCGAGGCGGTTAAATATATTGCCTGTCATAGCCGTGATGCCGATTGGACCTGCAAGGTGTTTTGGAGATACTTCGCCACCAATCAACTGTTGTAAGGTTCTACCGACGGCTGTAAAAGTTAACCATGTTGCTTCAAGCCCTTTCCCGAACCCAGTGAAGATATTATATTCTGGCAGCGGTGCCATTTTGGGTGCTAGCTGCATTCCACTGAGGGTAGTCTGCCACATCAACCCGAACATGACGGTCTCTGTATCTATTTCTGAGCTTTCTGTTTCACTTGCGAGGCTGATTGTTTTCGGATTGCCATCCCGCACCAAGCCAATTTCAATCGGTTGGTTTGCCAGTGTCTTGAGTTGTGTATAGAGTGTCGTTGCGTCTATGGGTTCTCCGTTAATGCTGACGAGTACGTCTCCGTTCCGAATCCCGGCTGCTTCAGCAACGCTATCTTTTTGGACGCTTGCGATCACCTTCCATTCTACGGGCATTTCGAGCGTTAGCATCTCACTGCTACGGCGGATGTTGAGCGTCAAAGCGTTTGGATTTTCGTTAATCTGTTTGTAGAGGGCTTGATATTTTTTATTAATCCAGTCTTCAGAAGGATGCCAGGCTCTGTAACCGAAATACGGGACGTTATGGAGTTTTTCCCCGTTGATGCCTACGACGAGGTCGTCAGCCTGGATCCCGGCTTCTGCGGCGGGGCTTCCCTCTTGGACCTGATACACGATCGTCTCACTCCCGCTGCTCACCCGAATTTTACCAATATAGCCTCTGACACCGAACGGGACAGGATCCGGTTTAACAGTAAGTGTTTGGTGCATGCCATCGCGTTCCACAACAAGTTCGAGATCCTTGTTAGGACCCAGGCCAATTTGGGTTTCAAACATAGACCAATGATGGATTGAGTCGCCATTGATTGAAACAATTATGTCGCCGGGCATAAGGCCACCCACTGCCCCAGGTCCATCGTCAGCGACCCATCCTATTTGAACCGTTTCCTCCTTACTGAGCGGCATGCCTGTCAGTCCACCGATTAGCCGGGTATCATCTCTGTCAAATCCAGTCGTGAAGACGAGTGAATAAGCTAATATACCAAACAAAAGATTAACAGCGGGCCCAGCTGCGACGACGAATGCGCGGTTACCGATCGAAGCACTCGCGAATTCACCGGGGGCACCGGTCTGTTCGCTCGGGTTCTCTCCTTCCATCTGGACATAGCCACCAAATGGCAGTAGGGAAATTTTATATTCCGTTTCGCCTCGCTGAAACCCGACAATTTTTGGACCGAAGCCGATGGAAAAAGTGTTCACCTTGATACCACACCGTTTCGCTGCCCAAAAGTGGCCAAGTTCATGGATAAAAATAAGAAAACCGAGAGAAACAATCGCAAGAAACACCGTCCTGAAGTGTGGAAGGAAGGAGTTTATTAGGTCGAAGAAGAATTCCATGTTTATTATCCTTATTTTAGGAGTGAGGTTTCAGACCTCAACTCATCACTATTTTATTTGATTTTGAATGATTTTTTATGAGTGAACGTGCCGTCGCTTTTGCCCACTGATCGGCTTCAAGGATGTCCGAGAGTGTCGGTTCCGCGGTCACCACATGCTGATCCATTACATGTCCGAGAATCGCCGGTATATCCATAAACCCGATGTCAGCATTAAGGAACGCTGCGACGACGATTTCATCAGCACTGCTTAAAACGACAGGAAGTGTGCCACCGACATCTGCAGCGGTATAAGCGAGCGAGAGGCACGGGAATTTTTCAAGGTCAACTGGTTCAAAGTTTAATGTGCGCGCCTGCTTTAAATCCAAGCGTGGAACGGGTGCCGAAAGTCTACGCGGATAAGTTAATGCGTATTGAATCATAATACGCATATCTGTTGGACCTAATTGGGCAAGTGTGGAACCGTCTGCCCATTCCACCATAGAGTGGACGATGCTCTCTGGATGGACAACGACATCTATTTTTGAGAGTTCTATATTAAATAACCATTTCGCTTCGATAACTTCAAGTCCTTTGTTCATCATCGTTGCGGAATCAATTGTGATTTTCTTTCCCATTTTCCAATTTGGGTGCTGCAGTGCCTGTTCGGGTGTCACAGAATAAAGTTCCGTTTTCGGTACTGTTCGGAACGGTCCGCCAGATGCGGTAATCAGGAGGCGATGGATCTCTGTCTGTCTGTCGCGCGCGCCTTCTAAACATTGGAAGATAGCACTCATTTCACCATCTATCGGTATTAAGTTAACGCTGTTCGCTGTGACCGCGGCATTCACAAGCGGCCCTGCCATCACCATGACCTCTTTATTAACGAAGGCAATGTCTTTACCGGCGTTAATCGCAGCCAAAGTCGGCAAAAGCCCAGCACTCCCGCCCATCCCGTCCAAAACTTGTACTGCTTGCGGCATCGTGGCGACGGCTTGCACCCCTTCTGTCCCTGTGAGGACTTCTATACCGTTGATATCTCGGATGCGTGTACGGAGCCTCTCCGCTGCAGGCGGTTCATTCAATGCCACCCGCATGGGGCGATACCGTCGAATTTGGTGTTCAAGGGTATCAACGTCTCGGTTCGCTGCGAGTCCGACGACTTTAAACTGATCAGGATGTGTTTCAACAACGCTGAGGGCATTTTTTCCGATAGAACCCGTGCTACCGAGTATGGCGATGTGCTTCATGTGTAATATTTATCGTTATTAGTTTTCAGTACTCAGGCCGCAGTTATAGCGGTTTCTTATGGCAGCAACGGGAGATGTCCCAACCCCAAAGTCTTAGCTGACAATTGAAAACTAACAACCGAAAACGATTATGCTAAGTGTCTTGTCAATTCCCAGTAGTAGTAGAGGGCGGGGGTGCTAAAAATGAGACTGTCACATCGATCAATAAAACCGCCGTGTCCCGGAATTACATCTCCAGAATCCTTGACTCCGGCTGTCCGTTTCATAAGCGATGCGCTCAGGTCTCCGAGTTGTCCGAGCACGCTCAAAAAGAATCCGATAAAAGCGGCATTCACCCAAGACAACGTCCCTTTTAAGAGGAACACACCGAGCAAAAAACCTATTAAAGTGCCTACGACCAATCCACCGATGGTACCCTCGACTGTTTTCCGCGGGCTGACAGGCGTACCGAGTTTGTGTTTGCCAAAGGCGACCCCGACAAGGTAAGCACCGGTGTCGCTGCACCAAATTGTACCGATCAACAAGAAGATGAGATGCAGGCCAACGGATTCAACATTCCGCAGCAAGATAAGATGATAACCCAATACCCAACCGATGGTTAAAATGCCAGTTAATTTTAGTGTGGCCGTGATCAGTTCACCCTCAACTTTTGCTCTAAAAATACTTTCAGCGAAAACGTAAATGAACACGAAAGTGAAGAAACTGAACGTTACTGCCACGACAAGCAGGTCCCCTGTCGAGGTCGGCAAGAAATATGCTAACAAACAGAACACGCCTGTTAGGAGTGTTGGCATCACCGGATTTGTTTTTTCAGTGAAGTGTTGTGCAAGCCGACAATACTCAATTTGCATCATCGACATAGCGACCAATACAGCGAGTACGTAAAGCCGATCCCCCCAATAGATAATGAGTAGGACTAACGGCATCAGCACAACCACACTCAAGGCTCGCCGCCAAAACATAGTTTCTGTGTCCTGCTTGAATTAACAGGTTATCAGTTTTCGGTTGCCAGTTGTCAGTTGTGGTTTGGACATCTTCTGTTGCTGCCACAAGAAACCTCTTTAACTGAAAACTGAAAGCGCAGCGTACTGAGTACTGATAACCCGCTTTAAGTTTCTAATAACTCAGTTTCTTTCGCCTCCGTCAATTCATCAATCTTATGGACATAGGTATCCGTGAGCTGCTGTAC
>RKRO01000522.1 GCA_007571355.1 Candidatus Poribacteria bacterium
AGAAGAAAAAAAGAATGAAATCGTACCTGTTGCTGCTGAATATGAAGTCGTAGACCAAGTTGATGACCAAGCAAGCGTTGAACTGATGACTGGACAGACGATTCAAGATTACGTATATTCTTTCAAAGTCGGAGGGCGACTTATTGAAGGATTGACCCTGGCAGGTATCAACGAAGCTGCGAATCGCCGCGGCGGTATCCAAGTCGAAGAAGTTAAGTATGAAGAACTTGACAACTCCTGGATCGCGACGGCTAAGGCAATTGATACAATCACAGGGTCCTCTCGCTACGGGGCGTATGAGCAGCCAAAAATGAACGGCAACCGCCCAGACCCGTTTGCCTTTACAAAAGCGATCCACAAAGCACAACGAAACGCGATTAAACAGTTGATACCTATGCCGGTCATCCGTGAGGTACTGAACTTTTATCTGCGCGGAAAAGCCGGCGGCACTGCAAGAGCACAGTTGCCGCCTCAACAGAGCGGTGGCAATATCGTGCAGGCACAAAAAGCCGCCTTCGCCATCGCGAACAATCTTGCAGAGCCCCTTGAGAAGAAGGGCATCACGAAGGCAGCGCTCTGGGATTACATCAAACGTAAATACAGTGTGGAATCTCGAAACGATATGAGCGAGATGCAATGGACACAACTTTCAGCAGAACTCAAGGCGGCAGAAACCGACCCCCAGTTACGCAATGACCTCTGTGAACGGATCAAGCAACTCACCACAGCGGCCACCGAGAGTGAAGTCCCGGTTACCCCCGCGGAAGAACCTGAAGATAAACCGTCCACGCAGCCTGAAGAACCAGGAACAGAAGCCGGACAATCAAACGAGACACCCTTCTAAGCAGGTGTAATTGACGCATTTCAGGACTTACGCAATTTTGACTGCAGCCCGTTCAGTTAGATGCGAATTTTCGGAAAACACAGCGGTCTCTTGCCACAAACTCGGAAGTTTGTGCTACGAAAGAGCAGCATGCGTAAGTCCCACGCTTTTTTTGAAAAACGTATGGGCGAGGTCCCCTCGCCCATAGGGTTGGGGTCCCCAATCCGTACGCATAAGAGAGGGATATATGAAACTTGAAGATAGGCAAATTCCGAAGGTGTTCCGCGCGATATTCATAGGCCTGCTATTCGTTGCGCCGCTAACGATCGCGGCTGCCCAGACAACAGAGCAGCTCGCGGAAAAAGCCCTCGCTGCCACCGTCTATTTAGAGATGATGGATAGCACGGGCGACACCGTCGCTATCGGCAGCGGGTTCTTCGTCCGAAACGACCTCATCGCAACCAACTATCACGTCGTTGAAGTCACCGCCCGCGGCACCGCAAAGTTAGTCGGCAAACATACGAAATACACCATTGAAGGTGTCACCGCAACAGACAAGGCAAACGACCTCGCCCTTTTGAAAGTTTCGGCTTATGGCATTAAACCCTTGCCGCTGGGGAATAGCGATCGGGTCAACATCGGCACACAGGTCTACGTTGCCGGCAACCCGAAAGGATTAGAGGGGACGTTCTCGGATGGCATTATCAGCAGCAAACGCGGGGGTTATGCCACTCAACGCCTTCAGATGACGGCACCGATCTCACCGGGAAGCTCCGGGGGCCCCGTGCTCAACCAAAGAGGCGAGGTCATTGGAGTCTCCTTTATGACGATTGAAGGCGGACAGAACCTCAACTTCGCTATTCCCTCAAAATATCTCAAAACACTCCTGACTCGTTCCCAACGTGTGCAACCTTTGTCGATCGTGAGTCCAACGGTATCTGCGGAGACCTACTTTAGCAGAGGAAATCAGAAGTATGACTTAGGCGACTACCAAGGGGCCATTGATGCCTATAGCCGTGTCATTAGACTGAAACCCGATGATGCTAAGGCATACTACAATCGGGGAAATGCGAAATACGATCTTGGACAACACTTAGAGGCTATCACAGATTATGATACCGCCATCAGACTCAATCCCGATGATGCTAAGGCATACCTCAATCGGGGACTTGCGAAAGCCAACTTAGGGCAGCGCGCTGAGGCTATCACAGACTATGACACTGCCATCAGACTTAAACCTGATTATGCTAACGCATACTACAATCGGGGAAATGCGAAAGACGCCCTTGGACAGTATACCGCGGCTATCACAGACTATGATACCGCCATCAGACTTAAACCTGATTATGCTTGGGCACATATTGGTCGGGGAGTTGTGAAAGCCAACCTTGGGCAGCATGCTGCGGCTATCCCAGATTTCGACACCGCCATCAGACTTTACGACACCGCCATCAGACTTAAACCTGATTATGCTAACGCATACGTCAGTCGCGGATATGCGAAACACAGACTCGGACAACTCTTTTCGGCTATTACAGATTTCGACACCGCCATCAGACTCAAACCCAATGATGCTTGGGCATACCACCATCGGGGAGTTGCCAAAGCCAACCTTGGGCATCACTTTGCGGCTATCGCAGACTACGACGCGGCTATCAAACTCAAACTTGATGATGCTGTGGCATACTACAATCGGGGAGTTGCCAAAGCCAGGCTCAATCGCACGTGGGAGGCGCAGCAAAATTACCGAACCGCATTGCGACTCGCCGAAAAAACAGGAAACGCAAACATAAAGGCGTTGGCTAAAGAAGGTCTTCGCCTGATGAAATAGTGGAAACCGCTTTATCCGTAGGGCGAAATCTGCACGCCTCTACACCCTGCTGCACAAGTATTCCCTGCTCCGCACAGCATCTTGCAACGCATGCTGCGTCGGCGTATTCTCAAGCAGCAGATCACCGGTATAACCCCGCGTTCTCAAATGTTCCGCAATCGCACCAAAATTGACGTAGCCGTCGCCAACTGCTGACAGAACACCGTCCTCCGTCTTCTGTTTGAAATGCACCGACGTGAGATCCGCCATTGTGACAGCTGCCCAGAACTCGGCGGGATCATTCAACGTTGTACCATCGGCGCGATAGGTGTTCGTCTCGTCATACGTAAGTTTCACACCACCGGCGACTGCCAATGTCAAGGTGAGCGTCGCGGGTTGCCGCGCATTCTCTACGGCGAAAACCATCGGAGAGTCCGGTAGCAGTGCATCGTAACGTTTGAGGTTCGCAATCGCTGCAGATTCGTCAATATCGCCCTCAGTGTCAAGGTCAACGAGCCGGAGCCTCGGGCTTTCGGGACAGAGCAGATAGGCTAATTTTTTCGCCTTGACGATCTGTTGTGTATCCGTTTCCCTGTCGATGGGCGATGAAAGCCACGGGTGCGCCATCGCATAACTTAAGGTGAGCCCCTCCGCTTTCCGGGCAAAAGCGGCGAACGCCTCAAAAAGCGTGCGATGCGCTGTTTGGAACGGCTTTTCAGTCCAGACAGCATCACAGATGGTTTTGAATTCGGTATCGGTGTATGCCGGCATCGCCGATTCGATCTGTTGGATAAGTGCCCCGAATTCGGAGTTCCGAAGGTAATCGCCTTCGCGGACCTCCATAGCTTTGAATCCGTTCGCACCGAATGCCACCATCAAATCATCAAAGCGCGCACCGGTGTCGATTTCTTCCGCCCAAATATTGGTTACAATTCCGAGTTTTTCAAACATTTTGACATCCTTTTCGGATTCAGGTATGATATAGTAAAGCCAATAATTATGGAAACACATCACATCGAAACGAGGGCCCTCTGATTCCCCCCTGATAAGGGGGGGAGGGGGGTTGTCTTCCTAAAAGTGTCCCATTAATTCTCGGATCCACTATAGACAACAAAAATTAGCGTATATTTACAAGGAGTTTCACAGAACGCATGGCACAAACCCCAAAATTTACCGATGAACTCAGGCTCGCCGCTGCACCGATATGGGAAGCGGATCTTAAACACCCGTTCGTCCGCGGTATGGCTGACGGGAGCCTCCCGACAGAGAAGTTCAAGTTCTACCTGATCCAAGATTACCTCTTTTTACTGGACTATAGCCGCGTGTTCGCGCACGGTGTCATCAAGGCACACGATGAAGCAACGATGGCGATGTTTTCGCAGCTGGTCAACGAAACCCTAAACACTGAGATGGATTTGCATCGTGGATACTGCGAAAAATTTGGTATCACCGCCGCGGAGATGGAAACCGCACCCATGGCACCCACAACACATGCATATACGCGACATATACGCAACGTAGCGGAAACCGGCACTTTGGCGGATCTCGTCGCCGGTGTTCTGCCGTGCCAATGGGGCTACGCCGAAATCGGCACAACGCTCGCCGAACAAGGCGGCTCACCGGAACCGCTCTATCAGGAATGGATTGACATGTACGCCTCGCCTGAATTTCTGTCGTTAGGCGAATGGCTGCGCGGGCTGCTCAACGAACTGACTGCCGAGTATAGTGTCGAACAAAAAGCGCGAATTAAAGACTATTTTTTAACGAGCAGCCGTTATGAGTACCTCTTCTGGGAGATGGCATACACACAAGAGGCATGGAAAATTTAACCTGTGTGGGTTAAACATCCCTACACGGAATGGCGACGTGGAAGACGCTGCCTTCACCCAGAGAACTTTCCAGCCAGATCCGCCCGTTATGGCGCAGCACAATGTGCTTCGTGATCGCCAAACCCAACCCTGTTCCGCCCATCTCTCTGGCGCGGCCTTTATCCACACGATAGAACCGCTCAAACACACGCGATTGAGATTCCATCGGGATACCGATCCCTGTGTCTTTTATCTCCACAATAATTTCTTTTGCGGGTATATTGGATCCTTCAAATGCGTCACTCGTGCATATCTCTGCTGAAACCGTAATTGTCCCGCTATCAGGGGTATATTTAATAGCATTGTCAATCAGATTTACAAGCACCTGCATGAAAAGTTGTTGATCAACGCTAACCTGAGGCAGACTCGCAGGAACCTCCCATTTTAAAACCAATTCAGATTCCTCTAATATCGGTTCAAACACGTCCAAAATGGGTTCATAAAAGGTATTGAGATGGCACGGTGTCCGTTTCAATTCAACATCGCCAGACTCAAGCCTTGAGAGTTCGAGCAGATCCGAGACCAACCTTGAGAGTCGGGACGCATGATTGAGAATTTTCACGACGAACTGTTCTTGTGTCTTTGTCCGTGTGGCATCCTCGTTGAGTAAGGTTTCGGCGTAGCCTCGAATCGTTGTGAGCGGGGTACGGAGTTCATGGGAGACATTTGCGACAAAATCGGCGCGTATCCGTTCTAACTGCCGTTCCTTGGTTACGTCGTGAATGACGATAACATATTCTTCGCCTGCAGCCACAGGGACAACCGTGACCTCGGCTTCCGGCTCCGTTATGTTACCGAGCCGGATTTCTGCAAACGCGACGGCTCCCGTCCGCTCTGTCGTCTGCAGGAGTGCCTGTAACTCCGGAATCCGATTGATCTCGATCAACGCTTTGCCGATATGTGTTTCCGGGAGGGACAGCATAGAAATCGCAGTCGGGTTGGCGTAGGTGATTTCAAAAGCACCGTTCACAAGGAGTACGCCTTCACCCATAGTGGTAAGAATGGTTTCCAAGCGTCGATGTTCTTCAGAAATCTGATCAATCTGTTCCTGGACCCGGTCGGCCATGAGATTGAAATTTCGTGAGAGTCGTCCGAGTTCGTTTTTAGAATCAACCGGGACGCGCGAGTCGATCCTGCCAGCAGCGAGCGATTGTGTCATCTGCGTTAATTTCTCAATCGGTTTTATGATAACGCCAGTGGAAAAGATACTGAACACAATCGTAAGAATCAGTCCGGCGACACTCGCGAACAGAACGATCTGACGGAGGTTGCCGATGGCCGTATTGACGGTCTCCATCGGAAGTGCGATCCTGCAAATGCCGATCAGCGTTTCCGCGCCGTTGGGTGAAGTTTGCCGATAGATCGGAGTCGCGTAGTAGCGGAACTCTGTCTGCGTTGTATCGCTGTAGCGGTCGCGAATCCCGCTGCCGAATTGAAGCGCGGCCTGCACCTCCGGGCGTGTCAGGTGGTTATCCATTGCGCGCAGTGCCTGTCCATCCCGTTCTGTATCCCCCCAGACGGTACCCGCCACGTCGATGAACGTCAACCGAGCATCGCTGGTTTTTCCGAGTCTGTCAATGAGTGGGTCTATCGCGTCATAGCTAAAGTTATCCTTAGGCGGGAGTTTTTCGATGAGAATTTCGCGCGTCAATATCGCGTGAACCTCCAAATCTGCGGTAATCCGAGTGCTAAGGAAGCCTTTGAGTGCCGTGCCGAGATAGAGGTACATCGCAAATAATACCAAAAGCACGATGATGATATACCTGAACGTCAATTGTGCGCGGATATTCATTAAGTGATGTATCCCTATTTATACTAAAGTCCATAATTAAAGAGACATTTCAGGAATTGCGGAGACCCTCCCCTTGTAGGGGGTTTTTGATAGGGTGTTTCTTCAAGGTTGCCTCGTCCGCTGTCGCGTGTCGCATTCATGCTGAAATCCACTATAATCCAAGCTGCTGCGAAGAGATGTTGGTGTTTTTCAAGTTCTTCCGCACGCCGTAGGCGTGCTATGTCAAATAGGCGGCAACTCGCGTTAATAATAGCACAATTCCTGTGTAATTTGCAAACCCAAAACTGCGTGCTCGGGTGTGTAAATATTTTGGCAGCGTTCCCTTACAGCGGCGGTTTTGACCCGACAGCCCCTGCGTCAATACACATAGCACGCCGCTGGCGTGCAGAAACTTGGGCATCCGGTTTGCTATAGACATACCACGCCGCTGGCGTGAAGCGGTCTTTATCTGTTAAAGCGGCTGCTTTGCTCCAGCGGAGCCACATGTCTATAGATAAAGACGGGCAACCTTCTTGCACGCCAGCGGCGTGCTATGTAAACAAACCTGTTCTGTCCAAAAAAAATAATGCTATGCCTAAAACTTTACACGCCCACCCTTTTCTTATGATTGACAACGAAACCGTATTTTGCTAAACTGAAAGTATCTAACCAAATTCCAAAAAGCACCCGCCGGGTCAAAACAAAGGAAAAACACATGGATATCCGATTTGAAGGCATTTTTACACCGACAGTAACACCGATCGACGAAAAAGAACGCGTCGATGCGCGCGGGTTCGTCAATCAACTCAACCGCCTGATTAACAACGGTGTTCACGGTATCTATCTACTCGGAAGTTCCGGTGAATTTACGACGTTAACAAATACAGAACGCGAACGTGCATTGGACATCGCGACCAAGGCGATCGGAGGGCGCATCCCGGTGATCTGTTGTGTGATGGATACAAGCACGCAACGGGTTATCCAGAACATAGAAATCGCAGAACAGTTCGGCGTTGATGCCGTCGCTGCAACACCGGGGTACTACTACCCCTCTACTGATGACGCAGATCTGATTGAATTCTATCAAACAGTCGCCGCGAGTACTAAACTCCCCGTTTTCATCTATAATATCCCCTCCACTGTCAAAACCTTCGTTAAACCGCAGGTCATCGCTGAACTTGCAAACACATGTGAGAATATCGTCGGGACGAAGGACAGTACCGGCGATTGGACGAACTGCCTCAATCTCTTAGCACTGCTCGGAGATCGGACAGATTTCTCTATTTTTCTCGGTTCGCATGTCGCACTCGGTGCAGCCTTGCTGTTCGGGGCAGACGGTGGTGTCGTCTCAATTGCAAACGTCGCACCGAAACAGGCGGTCGCCCTCTACAACGCCGCAAAGGCACGCGATATCGATGAAGTGCATCGCTTACAAAAATGGATGCTGCGCCTCAGTAAGATGTATACCTACGGACAGGGTGTCAGCGGTATGAAAACGTGTCTCGAAATTCTCGGTGTCTGCAGCGCGCAGACGACGCGTCCGCTGCTACCGCTCAAAGATTCCGAGAAAGCGGAACTCCGCGAATTGCTGGCAGAATTAGGACTTACCGAATGATTGAGATTCAACCGATTTCTAAACCGCTGGATGCGACGATAACGGTACCGGGATCTAAAAGTTATACCAACAGAGCCTTATTGGTTGCCGCAATGGCGAGCGGTGTCTCAACGTTGACAGGCGCACTCTTTAGCGACGATACGCGCTATATGGCGGCATCGTTGCGAAAACTCGGTGTTAACATTGATGCCGATGAGAAACGAGCAACGTTTGTTGTGCACGGAAATGGGGGCAAGATACCGGTGCTGGGCGCGACGTTGTACATCGGCAACTCAGGTACCACTTCACGCTCCCTCACTGCCTACGTTTCACTCGGACACGGAAAATTCGTCATTGACGGCGATGACCCGATGCGCCACGGTCGCCCTATTGCTGACCTACTTGACGCACTTCGGCAACTTGGTGTCGCAGCACACACGCAATTTGAGAACGGGCACCTCCCGGTGATTGTTGAAGCAGATGGACTTGAAGGTGGGAAAACCCAACTCGATGTGAATAAAAGCAGCCAGTTCTTAACCGCACTGCTCCTCATCGCACCCTACGCAAAAAACGGTATGGAGATTGAGGTAATCGGCGACCGAGAAATGCCGTATATTGACATCACACAAGCTGTCATGGCTGCATTTGGGGTGCATATTGCGAATGACGGCTATAAGCATTTCAAAATTGAAGGTGGACAGCAGTACCAACCGCAGGTCTATAACATTGAGCCGGATGCCTCTAATGCCTCCTACTTCTTTGCTGCCGCTGCACTTACCGGGGGGCGCGTCACTGTCCAACACCTCAATTTAGATTCCGTACAAGGGGATCTCCAGTTTGTACATATCTTAGCACAGATGGGGTGTCACGTCGCTGTTTCTGATGCCGGTATTACGGTTGCGGGGCCAGAGAAACTGAAAGGGATCGATGTGGATATGCGGACGATTTCGGATACATCCCTAACACTCGCGGCGATTGCACCCTTCGCCGATAGCAGAGTGAGCATCCGAAACATTGAGCATACACGCTGGCAAGAAACCGACCGGATTCATGCGATGGTAACAGAACTCCGAAAATTAGGCGTGCCTGTTGTTGAACACCAAGACGGACTCGACATCTCACCCGCACCGATTACCCCTGCAGCAATTGATACCTACGAAGACCACCGCGTGGCGATGGCGTTTTCGCTGGTCGGTTTAAAAGCGAGTGGGGTGCGGATTAATAACCCAGAATGTGTCAGCAAGACGTTTCCTGATTACTTTCAGTGCCTTCAGGAACTGTATTAATCTATAGTAAAGCCCGTAAGGATTGAAACCCATCCTATAGAAATGAGGTCCCTCTGATTGCCCCGTGATAAGGGGAGTTGTATTGCTACTGCGTTATGTGTTGTGTAAGCAAACCTCTGATTCCCCCTGATAAGTTTCCATCTTGTTCCCCCCTGATAAGGGGGGTAGGGGGGTTGTGTTCCGAAGCGATGCCCATCTTATCCCCCTGCTTGCGGGGCGGAGGTTTTTGCAAACGCTAAAATCCAGCGCGAAGAAAGTGTTTCTTCAAAGGGGTTGTGTTCCGAAGCGATGCCCATCTTATCCCCCCTGATAAGGGGGGTAGGGGGGTTGTCTTCAGAAAAGTGTCCATTTATTTTCGGATGTTACGATACTCTAAGTCGCTACCAACATCGGATACCTCTTTTAGTCCCTAAATCTCTCAAAAGCAACTTTATTGTCCAAATGAGAAAAATGTATGCGTTTTTTAACGATAACCATTCTGTGTGGAATACCTTTTCTGTTTTGTCCGCAAGCAGTACCCGCCGCTGAGATTACGGTTGTTGGCGATAGCGTCCGCGTCAGTACGGATACGTACAAAGTGCAGTTTGTGGATGGTGCTATTACACAACTCCATAACAAGTTGACAGGAGAAACCTATACGCTACCGCTCGGTATTGACGGTGTACCTACAGGCATGAGCGGACGCAGCGGGTTATTACGGCGGCATGACAGTTCCTTTTGGACAAACGCGGCGACGCAAACAGAAGTCAGAAAAATCGAGCCCCGCAAAGCAGAGATGGTGTTTAGCGGAGGGACAAACGAGATGCGGCTGTTCATAAGCGTTGACGCAGTGACCGGCGATCTGCTGATTGAACAAGAAGGCGTTTCGGACACAACAGGTGTCTACGGTATCCAGTGGGGATGCGGGAATCTCAATACACGGCACCTGAAACTTATTCTACCGGCACAAGGGGGACAAACCATCGACGCAACATCACCCATAACCGCTGATAGTTTTGGCTACCCTGAGCATTGGGAAGCACAACTCGCGATTGTTCAAGCGGAACACGGCGGCTTTTTCGTTCGCAGCACAGATGAGACCTTCCAATTTAAAACAATCCACTACGAAAAAGACATAGAGAGTTTGGCACTCAATTTTGAGACGCAAAACCAAGCACCTTTCAATACCCTTACCGCCGCGCAATCCGTCAGATGGCGATTGAATACGTACATCGGTGATTGGCGCGTCCCTGCACGTCAGTATCGGGACTGGATGGAGCAGACCTTCAAACCCAAAAAATTAACGGAGATGCCAGCATGGGTCTCTGACATCGGCCTGGTCGTCATCTATCACGGACTGGAGCTCTCTATATTAGAGCGGTTAGCGGAGCATGTCAATCCAGCAAAGACGTTACTCTATCTATCGCAGTGGCGAAAAGACGACTACGACACGAATTATCCGGATTACACGGCATCCGAAGATTTTGGGCGTTTCCTTAAAACCGCACAGCGGCACGGGTTCCGAGTGATGCTGCACACCAACTTTCCAGGTGTCGCACCCGCGCATCCACTTTACGCCGAACTTCAACAGTACCAATTCCGAGACCGATGGAGCGGCAACCCAATGGGCTGGTTTTGGGACAGATCTGAAGAACCAGGACGACACGCCTTTATCAACCCCGCAAGCCCCGAATTTAGGAAAATCCTCGTCGAGCAATTGACCGAGCTATCACAAAAATATCCGATGGATGCCATCCATCTGGATGTCAGTTTGATTGCAAGGAACGATGCAAACGGGTTGATAGCCGGTTTAAACGCAGCACAAGGAAACGTGCAACTGCATACAGACCTGACGGAAGCCATGCCATGGGTCGTTTTCGGTGGCGAGGGACTCCACGAAGTCACCTTCTTCCGTGAAAGTTTCGCACAACGTCTGGTATACGCATTAGATATCAAACCGCACCCCATCAGCACCTTCCTATTTTCACCCTATACCGTGCTTTATGGGCATTTGGGGTTGCCGAACCCAGATATCGGTCCCAAACTTTACCAAAAATATCTGGCGTTGTATGAACGTTGGGGTATCCTGCCAACGCTCCGACTCTGGTCGGTAGCACAGTTTGACGCGGATCACCCAGAAACACAGCGACTGCTCGCGATGGCTAAAGTCTGGCAAGCGGTCGGATTCAAACCCGATTTTGAGACGGACTGGGATAGAGAGACGCTGTTTCGGTATGCAGGCAACGCCGGTGAAGTCGCTACGCTTCAAGGAACGGACGGACGTATCGAGCTGATGCTGCCAGAAGATACCGCCGGATATCAGAGAGTCTTTGGGGTCACAGAAATAGATACCGACCAGAATTTACCAGATTGGCGCGCTTGCAATGAGACGACACTTTTCGGATTGAACCCTGAGAAGTCTTATCTCTTGAACGATGCACCACGCGATTTCTCACAGGCACGGATAAACGATTTACCCGAAGGCATTACTGTGACGGCATCGCGGGTTACGGAAAACGCTGCCCTGTTTCGGCTCGAAAAAACGAATAGCTCTCACGAAGTCGATTTAGCGTCGCAGGTTCATCTTGCACGGACAGGAATCCGCCGGAACGGCGTGGACTTGCCTCGGCAGCGAGGGGCTATCTTCCAACGGGTTGAGGCTCCCATCGCGGGTGTTCAGAAAACTGCGATTCACGCGCATCCGCCGTATCAAGGCATCACCGGCGACACATTCGGGGAATGGACACTCTCACTACCAGACCGCCCAAATATCCATTTAGCATTTGACATCGGGTTACGCAACGGTGCTGAAGGATCTGACGGCGTAACGTTCATCGTTTCGGTCGAAGACGAGGAGATTTTCCATCAACATTACGACGCGCAGCAGTGGCAACATTATCGCTTGGATTTGACACGCTATCAGAAACAACAGGTTACGCTCCGATTTACGACGACTCCCGGGCCCGCTGGAAACGGTGCATGGGATTGGGCAGTCTGGGGTGAACCGAAAATCGTCTCCGACCCCGCAGACACACCCGTGAAAGTCGGGTTTTTCTTACCGAACGAACCGATAAAAAGTTTTCCTGATACGTTAAAACGCCAAGGCGAGAACCAGTATTGGCTTGAGACGGCGCTGCCTGCACAGGTGCTCTTTTTCTTTGAATCGCCGCAACAGGTGCAGGGGACCTATAACCTGAGAGAGGCAGCGTTCGTCGCTGGACTCCAGTTTGACGGTATATTCCGACTCGGAAGTGTCTGGGGCTCCGGTGAACGAATGACGTTGACCGCCAACGGTGTAACAAAAGATACGATTTCGGCACATCCGCCACCGAATGGACAAACCGTTCTCCAATTCTTGCTGTCTCTACCGGAGACGGAAGAGTTGACGTTCAATTTTTCGATGGGGTTGCCAGATAAAAATTGCAGTCTCGATGGATTGTTCTTTAAAGTGTTTATCAATGGCGTGCAGCGGTTTGAACATTTCGCCTTCAACACCCCCGGTTGGAGAGACGCGCAGGTCTCGCTTTCAGATTTTGCAGGGGAAACGGTGCTGTTAGAGTTGGTAACGGATTCTGTTGAGAGCGCAACCTGTGATTGGGCACACTGGGCAGATTTACGGATTGCAATAGAAGATTGAAAAGGCAAAAATTGGCAATTATAGTAAAGCCCATAATTATGGAAACACATCCTATCGAAACGAGGTGCCTCTGCTTCCCCCCTGATAAGGGGGGGAGGGGGGTTGTCTTCCTAAAAGTGCGCACTTATTTTTAGAGTTTACGATAAGGCATGTTTTGTGGTATCCTTAAATTCAGCGTGCGAAAGGAGGAGAATGCATGCAAACACTAAACGCAGCAAATGCACTGAACAATACAAAAACATCACAAAAAGACACTGTGGAACCGCAACAGTCCGTTTCATCTAAACAAGGCATGGAGGGAAAAATCGTAGATCCCTATATTCACTGTGGGTTTGCACATAGTCATCTTACGGGAGGCATGCCGAAACCAGCACACCGGCAGCTCACCGAGGCAGAAATATACAATATTCACGGTGTCGCCTACAGTGAAAAGGGTGAACACGCCCGCGCCCTGGCGAACTTTGACAAAGCGATTGCGCTGCAACCGGATGATGCGAATGCCCATTACAATCGCGGCATCGCTTATATGAGAAAAGGCGAAGTGGACAAGGCGCTCGCTGATTATAACGGGGCAATCCAGTTTAAACGTGATTATGCTGAAGCGTACAACAATCGCGGCATCGCTTATCAGAAAAAATGTGAAATCGTCTATGCTATCCAAGACTATAGCACAGCAATCGGTTTGAATCCCGAACTCGTTGAACCGCACGCGAATCGCGGCAGTCTCTACCTCAGCAGACGAGATATTTATCGGGCTGTTGATGACTGCTCCAAGGCACTCAGGCTGAATCCGGACGCGGGCATGGCTTATGCAACCTGCGGCGTGGCGTGGTTACATTACGGACACTGGAAAAAAGCGAAAGCCGATTTCACTGTGGCTACTATCTTGCACGTGGATGTCAGTGTAGTGTTTCGCCACTTCTATGAGAATACCGAAGACTTTGAACAGAAAACAGAAATCCAGATACCAGAGAATGTCGCGGACATGTTGGTGCCCCAAACAGAACTTCCTGAATTTGAGGAAGGCGCACGGCTAAAACTTGCTTTGAAAGCTTACGACAACGAAGAACTCAGCACAGGACTTGCCGCCCGATTTGCAGGTATGTCCCGCGAAAAATTTATCTATACGCTCGGAAAATACGGACTCTCTCCTATTAGACTCGCAACTGAAGAGCTCCGAAAGGACATTGAGAGTGCCAGAAAAGCCAGTTATCAGTAATACGAGTCCGCTTGTAGCCCTTTGGATGCTCAATCTTCTTCCGTTATTGCAGGAACTCTACACCGAGGTGCTAATTCCAGAAGAAGTTCGAGATGAGTTTTTCGCGACCGAAAGTGAGACACGCGCGGCAGCTCTCAAAAGCGCACCGTGGATTAGAACCGTCCACTTGCGTAACCCAGCAAACATAGCAACGCATGGAGAAGTCGATATCGGTGAAGCCGCGGTCTTCGCGCTCGCTGAAGAACGCGAAGCACGTCTTGTAATTCTGGATGATCGGGGGGCACGACGGTACGCCACACGAATTGGACTGCCCTTTACTGGCACGGTCGGTCTTTTGTTGGAAGCAAAGGAAAGAGGCGTTATTGAGGCGGTCACACCATTTTTGGATATCCTGTTGGCGAATGGAGTCCATCTGAGTCCGTCACTCATCAGTGATGTGCTACAACAAGCCGGGGAAACACCTTAGTGTCTTATCGTAAACTCTAAAAATAAAGGCGCACTTTTAGGAAGACAACCCCCTGCCCTTATCAAGGAGGTGAGATTGTGATGTAACCGCTCAGCATTTATCCGAAAACTCTCTGAACGGAGACCTCCTAAATAGGTAATGAATTTTCCATAACATAAGCACCGAGAGGAAGTCCATTCGGTCCAAAAAGGTTTGGGCGCCTTGGGTCACAATCAGGACAAAATATTCTATGAAGCCTATCTAACGCAATAATACTTATATTTTGCTTTACCGGCTCTAACGGCAAAGACCAAGGCATGCCATACTCTTTCGTATAACGTTTCTCGTGAAACCAATTGTCAATTATAGCTTGTGATTCCACTTCTATACAAGGAAAACCAGCTGCTTTTAACCCATCCCACTTTTCTTCTGGGACAGGGTGTGTATGGCGCACTTCTACCCCGACCACAGGGCGAGAATCCTTACACAAGACAACATCTATGGTATAATCCCCTATATCATACTCGGTATGTACACTATTATAG
>RKRO01000359.1 GCA_007571355.1 Candidatus Poribacteria bacterium
CTATAAGGATTCGCTGCATTTTCCACCTTCCATTTTGCATTTTATTTATTTTACCATTAGAGAACAATTTTGTCCATAGTCCGATCCGTCTTTCAAGGATAGAACCTAATCAACATAAGAAAAATTTGCTAATTTTTCAAATTTGCTATATACTTAATATATTAACTAAAGACTTTTATCAAAATTTAGCACGACGCATGACCCAGATTCAGAATGTAACAGATTTTAGTCTGAAATATACCTTGGAATCAGGACAATCATTTCGCTGGAACCGGATAGATAACGCTTACTATGGCGTTGTAGGGGGACGCATCCTCAAAATATCGCAAGAAGGGACGACCCTGCATGTTGAGAGTTCCGGTGACGAAGATGAAGCCAATTTTGTCCCCTTCCTCCGTCACTATCTTGATATCGCGCGCGATGTACCAAAACTCCTCGCTGGAGTGAGTCGCGATGCCTATATGCATCGTGCCATTGAGAAACTCTGGGGCATGCGCATTTTGAACCAAGAACTCTGGGAGATAATAGCATCTTTTATATTGTCACAGAACAACAATGTCCCCCGAATTCGGGGAATTATTCGTCGGTTGTCTGAACGTTTCGGTGAACGTTTGGCCCTTGCTGAGTACGTGGACTACAGTTTTCCGAGTCCGGAAGTTCTCGCAACATCCACAGAAGATGAACTACTTGCCTGTGGTACTGGCTACCGTGCCAATTATCTACGTGATGCAGCACAAGCAGTTGTTAACAGAGAACTTTCACTTACATCTATGCAGCAGATGTCGTACGCTGAGGCAAAACAGGAATTAATGCGCCGAAACGGTATCGGCGAAAAAGTTGCCGACTGTATTTGCCTGTTCTCGCTTGGACACCTCGCAGCATTGCCAATCGATGTCTGGATAAAACGGATTTTCGAGACGCTTTATCTTCACAGACGCGCGACACATCGTGAGATACGTGAGTTCGCTCACCACTATTTTGGAGACAGTGTCGGTTACGCTCAGCAGTACCTTTTTCACTATGCACACGAATGTCCGAACTGGGCAGATGCCGAGCACTTGGCACTTCTTGAAGAAAGTACTACTGGAACAGCGACTTGTGAGTCCATCACACAGTAATATTAATATAAAATAGGACTTACGCATTTTTTTAGGAGTTCCTACAAATAAGCACTGCATTCAGAGTTTCAAACACCGTCTGCAAGGGGATTTGCGTAAGCCTGGGAAAAATGACCTTAGAGGAGACCGCAATATGTCCGAATCATTTGAACAGAATATTGTGTCGCTTTTGGAAGATCATGTTGAACTCGCGATTTCGACCGTTCAGAAGTTGAGGGCGGAGAAACTTGAACTTGAGGCTGAAATTGCGCGTCTTAATAACGATGTTCTCCAACGCGACGCAAAGATTCAGGAACTCGAAACCCGTAATAGCGAACTTGATGAAAAACTTAACCTCGAACGGTTAGGCACTTCACAAGAACGTGCTGAAATTCGCGAACGGCTCGAAGGCTTGATGGTTGTGCTGTCACCATCAGATGAAACACCAGCTGATATGGGAACTGAAATCGACTTCACGCCAAAGAGCAATGGGCCGGATAACGAAACATCACTGTCAGTATCAGATTCAGAACGCTCTGAAGAAAACCGAGATAATTAGCACTCGTGCGTGTCTTAGTTCTTTCTCACTCGTATATTATGAAGCCGTATCGGCGAAAGTTCACGCTCATAGCGGAACGTCCAGATGTTACGCTCCGTGTGATCACACCGACACGTTGGTATGAAAGTTTCCAAGAGATTGTTTTTCAGCCAGAGCCAGACACGCCCTGTGAAGAGTTTCCTTGCCCCATCCGATTCTCGGGATACGGCAGTCGTTTTTATTATCGTAGCGGCGTGAAGATGCACTTTCGGGATTTCCAACCGGATATTATCCACTTAGAAGAAGAGGCGTGGAGCCTTAACGCGCTGCAGACAACCCGCTTGAAACGAAAGTATTGCCCAAACAGCCGCTTCATTTTTCGCACATCCCTGAGCATACCAACGAAGCAGCGGTTTGGTGTCTTGCCCGTATGGATTGAACGCACTGTTTTCCGAGCAGCAGATAAGGCGTTTCCGCTGAGTGAAAACGCTGGTAAAATTCTGACCGAACGCGGCTACACCGGCGAACAGACTCCATTTCCAAATGGTGTTGATGTACGTCATTTCTATAAAATGGATGTCAGTGAGCTGCGAGATTCGCTCGGGCTCAGCGGCTGTTTTGTAGCTGGTTACGTCGGTAGACTCCTTCAGATGAAGGGAATAGAGACGCTCCTTGAAGCCCTGGCACGCCTTGTAAGCCATGATAACGCGCACACCTATAAACTTTTAATCGTCGGGCAAGGCGAAGATAAACCGGATTTCCAAAAAAGTGCGGAGACTCTTGGCATTTCTGAACAGATTGTGTGGATAGATGCGGTGCCACCCGAAGAGGTAGCCGCTTATATTAATTGTATGGATACGCTCATCCTGCCTTCACGGACAACAACAGGTTGGGTAGAATTCTTTGGTAGAGTGCTTATTGAGGGCATGGCGTGCGAAGTCCCAGTCATCGGTTCAGATTCCGGCGAGATTCCGCACGTAATTGAAGACGCAGGACTTGTCTTTCCTGAAGCAAATACGGAGGCTTTAGCGGAACGGATACATCAAATTGCACACGACGCACACCTCCGAAACGATTTGGTTGCGCGCGGGCTTAACCGTATCGAAAATTTTACGTGGGAAACAATCGCAGATCGGACGTATCAAGTATATCAAGAACTGATCGGAAAGGCCAAGAAATAAGAAAGATGCCCCCGACTGGACTCGAACCAGCATGCCAATTAAGGCACAGGCCCTCAACCTGCTATGTATACCAATTCCATCACAGGGGCATCGTGTGATTAATTATACTTTATTTAGATATCCAATGTCAAATTTTTTAGATTTTTTTAGAATTTCTGACAGTCATACACACGACCCCTTCGGATAGCAACATGAACACCCCGACATCGAGAACTCTTGAAGCACATTTATCGGATACACTTGCAGGTGAGGTGCGTTTTGACCTGTATTCTAAAGCACTCTACAGTACAGATGCAAGTCTTTACCAAATACAACCCATAGGTGTCGTCATTCCGAAAGACCGCCAAGACATTATCAAGACGGTGCAAATTGCCTCAGAACATAACGTCCCCATCCTGCCACGCGGTGGTGGTACGAGCCTTGCTGGACAGAGCGTAGGTGAGGCAATCGTGTTAGACATGTCCAAATACATGAATCAGCTGCTTGAGGTCAACGTCGAGGAAAGTTGGGCGCGTGTGCAGCCCGGCATCGTCTTAGACGAGTTGAACCACAAGTTAAAGCCACACGGGTTGATGTATGCGCCAGATGTTGCGACAAGCAGTCGTGCGAACGTCGGTGGCACCATCGGCAATAACTCCGCAGGTTCACATTCCCTTATCTACGGGAAAACCATCGATCACGTCATGTCGCTTGACTTGGTGCTTTCCAACGCTGACGAAATCACAACATCCCCTATCTCACTCGAGAAATTAGAAGTCAAAAAACAGGGTAACACATTAGAGGCGAACATCTATCGCGAGTTATACCGTATCTGTGAGCACAATGCAGCAGAGATTCGTAAACGTTACCCGCGGATCCTGCGACGTGTGGCTGGTTATAACCTCGATGAGTTTGTTAAAGATGCCGGTTCAAAAGAGGTCACGCCGTACCGCCGCGACGGATGCGATGCAGAACATCCGTTTAGTCTGTCAAAGATCCTCGTTGGCTCCGAAGGAACACTTGCGACGACCGTTGAAGCCACAATTAATCTGGTTCCGATCCCCAAATTAACGGCACTCTGTGTCGTCCACTTTGATTCACTCGTTGCATCCATGGAAGCGATGCAACCGATTTTGGCATGTGATCCAACGGCTGTAGAACTGATAGACAAAACTATTTTGGATATGGCGCGAGGTTCATTGGAATTCTCACGGTTGACGACTTTCATAGAAGGTGAACCTGCTGCGCTGCTCGCTGTCGAATTCTATGGCGAGACGGAAGCAGCGTTGGCATCACAGTTGGATACACTCGAAAAGAGGTTGAAAGATGACGGTTTCGGCTATGCGTTCGTCCGGTGTTTTACTGCCGAAGAGAAATCGCGCGTCTGGGAGACCCGGAAAGCCGGACTCGGCCTGCTAATGGGTATGAAAGGCGATGCGAAACCGGTTGGTTTCGTCGAAGATGCAGCGGTGCCCATAGAGCACCTACCAGAATACGTC
>RKRO01000260.1 GCA_007571355.1 Candidatus Poribacteria bacterium
ATGGCTTTCACAATCCCACAAGGTTTACGCACTCGATCTGCCCGGATTCGGGAACAGTCAAATACCACCTACACCTTGGAACGCCTCTGACTACGCACAGTTTGTCACCGCGTTCCTGGAGAAGTTTAGCATCTCCAAGGTACATCTCATCGGTCACTCCTTTGGCGGAAGAATCGCAATTATCCTTTCAGCGGAACACCCTGAGAAAGTGGACAAACTCATCCTTGTGGATAGTGCCGGACTTACACCAAAACGGACGACAAAATATTACCTACGGGTAGCGATCGCAAAAACAGGTAAATGGATCCGCCGATGTGGAACCCCCGGCGCACGACTTGCGAACGCGCTCTCCGCACGGATCGGCTCCAAAGACTATCAAGATGCTGCAGAGATGCGTGCCACGCTTGTTAAAGTTGTGAATCAAGACCTGCGTTCTCTGCTACCTCGGATTTCCGCCTCAACCCTCCTTATCTGGGGTGAACACGATAAGGATACACCTATAGGGTTCGGAAAAGTTATGGAACGTGAGATACCTGATGCCGGATTAGTCGTTCTGAAAGAGGCTGGACACTTTTCTTACCTTGACCAATTTCCGCAGTTTTGCCGAATTGTCGCCAGTTTTTTAAAGATCGCAAACGCATAGGAAGCACTACAGACCCAGTCTTGAGGCAAGGAAAAAGGATTATGAGTTTGAGTACAATACTTTTTTACTTCGCCACATTAACCTGTTTGACACGGGCAATCATCAGAACCGCAAGCGGACTTCACATTCTTCAGCTTGATGGTTACAAGACAGGCAGATACTTGAAGTGGATCCGTCAACATCCGACGAACTGTTTTGAAGTCAAAGAGATCCTTGTTATTGGCGGTTTCCTGATTCTCACAGTGCTTCCACAGTTTCCCGACAGATGGTTTTCCCCTCTGTGTGCAGGATTGATTATATTTCAGATTTCTCTGATTATACGACGAAAAAAGGTCAAAGCAAAAAAACCGCTCGTCTATACAGCGCGCGCAAAACGCGTATTCGGACTTGCGATCTGCCTACTCGCTGCCACCGCAACGGCACTCGCCTTGGTAGCAAAAACAAACCCATCGCGAATCGCTATCTTCCTTTTTAGTGAAATCACCGTTATTAACCTAACCGTCGTGAACCTGCTCATTTATCCGTTGGAGCGGACGATAAACGAGGCATACCTCCTTTCTGCAAGGAGACGCATCAAGACGCTTCAACCGAGAGTTATCGGTATTACCGGAAGCTACGGCAAAACGAGTACGAAATATATTTTGCATCAAATCCTATCACGGAAATTTAACACTTTAATGACACCGAACAGTTACAACACACCGATGGGGATATGCAAGGTTATCCGTAGTGATCTGACTGCAGAACACGAAATCTTTATCGTTGAAATGGGTGCATATAAACGCGGCGACATCCGAGAATTGTGCAACTTAGCGTCCCCTCAAATCGGTATCCTCACGGCTGTCGGTCCACAGCATTTAGAACGTTTTAAAAGCATAGAAAATATCGCAAAAGGAAAATATGAACTCATTGAATCGTTACCCGCGGATGGACTTGCTGTCTTCAATTGCGACAACGAAATTTGTGCTGGACTTGCTGATAAACGGGAACGGACCGGGAATCCTGTCCGACGCTACGCTACGGAAGCGTCTCCTGTGGCTTCGGTTGCCGACACTGCTGACCTGATCGCGACGAATGTTCGATACACTGATAACGGACTCGCCTTCACTGTTGACGCGAATACCGAAAGATTCAATATTAGCGGTGCCGAAATTCAAACGCGACTTTTAGGGAAACACAATGTTTCCAACATTCTCGCTGCTATGACAGTTGCCGTGGAATGTGGAATGACGCTTGATGAAATTCGGGAAGCAATCGATAAAGTTGAGCCTGTACCGCATCGATTACAATTAACCGCCGGTGCCGGTGGTGTAACTATCATTGATGACAGTTTCAACGCCAATCCTGTCGGAGCAAAAGCGGCACTTGAAGCACTTAACGAGATTGGAAACGGTAAAAAAGTACTGGTAACTCCCGGCATGGTAGAACTCGGTGAAAAAGCATACGAAGAAAACAGAAAACTCGGAGAAGAAGCCGCTGATGTCTGTGATCTGGTTATCTTGGTTGGGCCTATACAAACCAAACCGATCCTTGACGGTTTGAAGGCTGCGGGGTACCCAAGCCAACAGATTATTGTCGCGCTTAACCTCGAAGAGGTCAAACAGCATTTAGTGACACATGTCCAAGCGGGCGATGTTGTCCTCTTTGAGAACGATCTGCCCGATAGTTATAACGAGGAGAAAGCTGCCTCCTAATATTTGCTTCCAAACGCGCCTTACCAGTTAAAATTAAAAATTTCCTAATCAGTTGGTTAGCGGATCACTACGGTGGGAAGAAACACAAAAAATGTCAAAACACAATGTAGCCCTTATATTTGGGGGACGCACACCAGAACACGAAGTCTCAATCGTAACAGCGCATCAGATCTGTCTCGCTTTGCAAGAGAACCATCAGGTCATCCCCATTTATGTCACGAAAAACGGTGAATGGTTGACCGGTGACGCGCTTCAAAATTTACCTACTTTTACCGAGGGGGCTCTACCACAGCCATCTGATTTCGACAAAGTCACCGTCGAGTTCCATCCAGAACCGAAATTTGTTGTCAATTCTAAACATTGGCTTGGTCAGAACCTACGCAAGCGGACTGTCCTCCCGGTAGATGTCGTTTTTCCGGCAATACACGGCATGCACGGCGAAGATGGCACCCTCCAAGGGTTATTGGAGCTCATGAATCTGCCCTATGTTGGTGCAGGAGTCGTCGGCTCCGCTGTCGGTATGGACAAGATCATGACGAAAGCGATCCTCAACGAAAATCAACTTCCAGTGCTTCCTTATGTGTGGTGGGAGCATCAGGAATGGGAGATCAGTGCTGACAAAATTATTGAGGATGTTGAGAAAACGCTCTCCTATCCGATCTTCGTCAAACCTGCGATGGGAGGATCAAGCATTGGGGTCGCTCACGTCAAAAATCGAGATGAACTGCTCAGTGCTATTGAGGTCGCTGGACACTATTCGCACCGTATCCTCGCTGAGAAAGCCGTTGAGAATCCTATTGAGATTAATTGTGCTGTGATGGGAACAGCGGAGCTCACAGTCTCCGTATGCGAACAACCCATAACAGCGGCGAATTTCCTCAGCTTTGATGAAAAATATATCCATCAAGAAGACGAATCTTCAGGCATGGCAGGTGCAGAGCGGAAAATTCCTGCACCCATTTCAGAAGAACTAACGTTACATATACAGGAACTTGCAAAACGCACCTTTCAGGTTTTGGATTGCGCCGGTGTGGCACGTATTGACTGCCTCGTAGGTACCAATGCGGACGTTTACGTCAATGAAATTAATACGATCCCGGGTTCATATAGTTATTATTTGTGGGCACATCAAGATATTGAATTCCCGCAACTTGTATCCGAACTCATCGACTTAGCCTTTGCAGGGCATGCCCAGAAAAACACGTTAACTTATACCTATACGACCCATCTCCTAAGCCAAGCGGATGCGAGCCTTTCAAAATTAAAGAGAGAGGACAAACTCGGAGACACGGCGTAAATTAAATTGCAAAATTGCTGATGCTTTTCTGGTAGGTTAAAATGTTTTATCATCTTCTGTATGAGAATCTCGTTGATATTTTCTCGCCCCTTAATGTTTTTCGTTATATCAGTTTCCGCGCTATTTATGCGACAGCAACATCGCTTATTATCGCCCTTGTGTTGGGGCCTTTCATGATTCGACGGCTCAAGCAACTTCGGATTGGCGAACATATACGCGAAGAGGGGCCTAAAGATCACCAAAGCAAAGCCGGAACGCCAACGATGGGCGGGGTCCTCATTATCGTCTCTGTGCTGATATCGGTGATATTCTGGTCTCGACTGGACCAGCCTTACATCTACCTGATGATTTTGACAACCCTCTGGTTTGGTGGACTCGGGTTTCTCGATGATTACAGTAAACTGGTAAAACAGCAATCGTTAGGGCTGCGCGGGTGGCATAAGATCACACTTCAAACAATAGGGGCCTTGGCGATCGCAGGGTATCTTTACCAATGGGGACCGATGCAAGCTGGCGATCCTGCAACACGCACAGCACTGACCCTCCCTTTTTTCAAGGATGTACAGCCAGAGTTAGGTATTCTATTTATCCCGTTCGCAACCTTGGTTATCGTTGCTACCTCTAACGCTGTCAACCTTACAGATGGAATGGATGGATT
>RKRO01000387.1 GCA_007571355.1 Candidatus Poribacteria bacterium
GTGTTAGTGCTGCCGCTGAACCGAATCCGTTATCGGTCTCTGGATACGGAATCATTAACTACGCTCACTTTGATTGGGAACTTGATCCGGACAGACGTGCTGCTATTGACGTGGAACGATTTGTCATTGCCCCAAAATACCGTATCAACGATACCCTTCTACTTGAAGCGGAACTGGAGTTTGAACACGGTGGCACTGGTAGCACAATGGAATTCGACAAATTTGAAGAATTCGGTGAATTCGAGATGGAAATTGAGAAAGGCGGAGAGGTGATCGTCGAAAAACTCGCTGCTGTCTTCTCCTTCCAACCCGCTCTTAACTTCCGCGTTGGACATATTATTGTTCCAATAGGGCTTGTTTCCAAACGGCACCAACCGCAACACTACTTTACGACGACCCGTCCTGAGGCAGAAACGCATCTCATCCCCACAATTTGGCACGAAACGGGTGTTGAACTTTTTGGCGCACTCGGTTCACTGGAATATCATGCACAAATTGTGAACAGTTTGGATTCAACGGGTTTCAGTTCTCGGCACTGGATCGTTCGCGGGCATCAGTTGCGGTTTGAGACGATCAACGCGGAGGCGCCCGCGTTCGTCGGACGACTCGATTATGCGTTTCATGAAAACGCAACCGTCGGTATCTCTGGCTACTACGGAGACACTGCCGCTAACCGACCAAAACCTGACGTGGATTTCGACGCGCACGTCGGCATTGTCAGCCTTCACGGATTTTACGAAGTGAATGCTATAAAAGTTCGAGGATTATTTCTCTGGGGCACGCTCGAAAACGCTGACCAGTTGTCCAGAATCAACCGGACCCTCTCCAATAATCTCAATGTGAAGCGGACGCCGATAGGGAGTTCAGCGTTAGGTTGCTACATTGAGGCAGGCTACGATATTTTGTCACTTTTCAGGCAATCCAATAATAAAGCGGAATATCAGTACCAAAAGGATACATCGCCTGACATGGTTTTAGATGTTTTCGCGCGTTACGACTATTATGATACGATGGCGAGCGTTGAAGGAATTATTTTTGATAATCCTCGATGGGAAAGAACTACATGGACTTTTGGGATTAATTACCACATCCATCCAAAGATGGTTTTTAAGGGTCATTACTCCCTCCGACGGTTAGCGGGAGAAGATAAAAACCGAGAAAACACCTTTTCGCTCGGTTTCGGTTTTCAATATTGATAACAAATAACTATTTCATGGAGGTTTTATGAAACGCTATATGTTAGAGTCACGCAAGTTCCTAAAGGCTTGCTTTCATTGGGCATTGCTATGTTGTTTACTACTTGCATCCGTTTTTGTTGTCGGGTGTGGAAGTGATGAAGAAGATTGGCATGACGAGCACGATCATGCTGAAGCTTTTGATGCAAGCGCAATCCTCAACGATTTTGGGAATAGCATCGTGTTACCCACTTATACCGATCTGGATAACAAAGCGGGTGAACTCTTGGCCGCTGTCAAGGCACTGGAAGGCGATACCTCACAAGCGAATCTTGAAGCAGCGCAGCAAGCGTGGATAGCCGCGCGAATACCTTGGGAACAGAGCGAAGCGTTTCTGTTCGGTCCTGTTGACACGCAAGGTCTAGACCCGGCACTGGATAGCTGGCCCGTTGATCACGTGAATCTACAATCCGTTCTGGAGAGTGGCGATCCCTTAACAATGGATTTTGTTGGTGGATTAGAAGATACACAGAAAGGTTTCCACACAATTGAATTTCTGCTGTTCCGTGAAGGCGACCAACGCCAAGCATCGGATCTAACGGATCGTGAATTGGCGTATCTCGTCTCAACGACAGAGAATCTCAAAGCGAGTACCGCTCAACTCCGGTTGGCGTGGGCACCGGAAGGCGAAAATTTTGTCAGTAAAGTTACCCTAGCCGGAACGGGTAGTGATGTCTATCCGTCCCAAAGTGCGGCTGTGCAAGAGATCGTTAATGGCATGATTGTCATCGCAGATGAAGTTGCGAACGGTAAAATATCTGATCCATTCAATGAATCCGACACAACCCTTGTTGAATCACAGTTTAGCTTCAACTCCATCGCGGATTTCCAAAACAACATCCGTGGAATTCAGAACGTCTATGGAAATGGGATCAACGGATTCGTCAACAGCAAGGATGCAGATTTAGATGCGCGCTTCCAGCAAGAGGTGCAGGCTGCGATTGATGCCATCGGTGCGATTCCGGATCCGTTCCGCGATTCGATTACCGCGAACCGCGGTGCTGTCCAAGCAGCGATTGATGCTGTTAGCACAGTTCAACTAACACTCGAACAAAATATACTCCCGCTCGTTCAATCGAGTGAATTTAATTAACAGAAGCAGGCACATTCCGACGTGCCGTAAATACGAAAGGGCTATTTCGTATTGCAGGGAACAGTAGAAATACTGTTCCCTTAACCTACACTCTGGAGCATTATCGTAATGTCGTCAATAGCGAAAGCACTGAAACATTTTTACGGTTCACTGTCCTTAATTCTCTTAGCGTCGGTTCTGTTGCTTGGATGTGACTCAGCGTCACCTATAGCCGTAGAATCGAAATCAATATTCTCAACAAGCGAGTTCTCCGGTGGCGAGACAACTATTTTCGATGCGTCAAGCCATGCATTTTCGATCCCCGCGCCTAATCTTTCGGCATCAGCACTTGCGAAACATTTGGAGGGTGATGCCGAATTTGAAGCTAATTTTGTGACAGCCCCTGCAGTCGTAAATCCCGGGCTGGGACCTATTTACAACAACATCGCATGCATCAACTGTCACGCCCGGGATGGTCGTGGGCGACCACCAGGTGTTGATGAGAAATTTGTATCCATGCTCTTCAGGTTGAGTCTTCCGAAGGCAGAAGACGCTATAGATGGGCATCCCCCTATTCCCGTACCAGGGTTTGGGACACAACTGAACAACCGCGCTATTTTCGGCAGAGATCCGGAAGGTAGTGTCAAAATTGACTATACCGAGCAGACGTTAACGACAGCAGACGGCACGCGCGTGCATCTGCGTTATCCGAATTACACGTTTACGGAAACCTATCAACCCTTACCAGATGAGGTTGAACTATCGCCGCGCGTCGCACCCGTTGTCTTTGGACTCGGATTATTAGAGGCGATCCCAGAAAACGTCATCCTCAATTATGCGGATGAAACCGACATTGACGGCGACGGCATCTCTGGAAAACCGAATTATGTGTGGGATGTAGCAGCACAGCGTTACACCCTCGGGCGTTTCGGATGGAAAGCCAACCAACCGACTCTGCTTCAGCAGGTCGCATCGGCATATCACGACGATATGGGGCTAACGACACCGCTATTTATGACTGAAAACTCAGTCGGACAATCACAACTCATGACACATGGCGCGGCACCGGAAGTCAGCGACGAGATTTTGGATGTCGTGACGTTTTATGTCCAGACTCTGGCGGTGCCAGCGCGACGCAATGTGGACGATCCACAGGTCAAACACGGGGAACAACTCTTTGCTGAAGCGCAGTGCGCAAGTTGTCATGTACCAACACTCAGAACCGGCGTTTTGGCAGGTGTGCCTTCGGTCAGCAACCAGACCATCCACCCTTACACAGATCTATTGTTACATGACATGGGACCCGAGTTGGCGGACCATCGTCCCGATTTTCATGCCGATGGTCGTGAATGGCGGACTCCCCCCTTGTGGGGTATCGGTTTAGTGAAAACGGTAAACGGGCATACGAATTTCCTCCATGACGGCAGAGCGCGAGACCTCATGGAAGCGATCCTCTGGCACGGCGGAGAAGCAGAGGCAGCACGACAAGCCGTTGAGCAGATGTCCAAAACTGAACGCGACGCGCTTATTGCGTTCTTAGAATCGCTATAAAACAGAACGATTAATCGCAGGGTAAACATCTATATTCACCAATTACAACGCCAGTTTAAAAAAATATGAGTAGCACCAGCGGATGCACATCGCACAAAAAATAATATATCCGCCGAAAAAGCAGCGGATCTTTAGGAAGCCCCTCCGCTCCCCTACTCCCCTTATCAGGGGGGAGGGGTCTTTCAGCGGAAATGCGTTTGCCTTCAGACTTTATCAAACTCACGTTATGATAGGACCTACACAGAAAGGGAAAAAAGGAAATCTACTGCTTCTCAAGCACCATTTCTTCACCGGTATGGATGACCAGAACAAGTGTATCGCCTTGTTTCGTACACACGGATTGCGCAAAGGGTTTGATGAAATCAGACCTGAAGTCCTCGTCATAATCTTGCTCTGCTTCCACGATTGCCTGATCAAATGCCATGCGAAAAAAGTCTTCGGGTTCAGGTGCTATGTGCACCTCTGATTCTTTTGTAAATAAGGAGAGCGTTTGGCCGTCGAAAGCGTAAGTTCCCGACCATGTCCCAATTGTCTCAAGAGTGGCAGGGGGTATGTCTGGAAAATCAATGACAGTTTGTTCTTCAATGTTGCACGTCCACGAATCATCAGACGCAAAAATGAAGTTAAGTCGTTCTATTTTGATTTCTGCTTTGCCATCAACTGTGAAAGATTCGAGGTATTCTTCGGGAGTCACGCCGAAGATTGAAACGACAGTCCAAGAACCGTGCAATTCTGCATTTGCTACTGACGAAACAGATGATTCAACGGCTGATTCTTCATACCTCTCTTTTCTTAACTCTTCAGGTGTTTTCAAATCTTCACCGCAGCCAAGCACGCCTAAAAGCACTATACCGACAAATAAGACTGGGATCAAAAAACGTTTCAGGATCATGGATTTTCCTTATGCCCTCACACCGGACAGAATCAGTGCTATAATCTCATCTTCAACGCACCCCAGACCGTCGGTAACTTCTGTGCGGGTTCCACAGCAAGTCCGATTTCAAAATTTTGAAGGACCTCATCAATGGTGAGCGGTCGGTTATAGATACGGACCTCATCAATGAGACCGTGAAAAAAATTTTCTGCGCTGCCACGATTGTTCTCCGCGCCAAGATAGATAGGTTCGAGAAACGGGAGAAAAACGGCTTCTGATACAATAGGCCCACCAAAAGGGGACCGTCTACCGTCTATATGGATCATTTTTCTGCTGCGTTCGCGTCCTGCTGCGTCCACATAAGGTTCATGTGCGTAAACAATGTGATGCCATTTTCCATCAAGGATGCGAGCTGACCCTACGGAGATAGTAGATATGCAACCTTTTGCTATCTCATACTGAAGATAAGAAAAGATGCGATCCGCAATAACAACATTATCAAGAATAGTAATGGGTTCCAGGGTTACGTTAAATTGCAGTCCCCAACCCATGCAATCCACATCAACGACTTTGAAAAGTGTCAGATCGCCTTTTTTGAAACTCGGTTTGATCCAAACTTCAAACGTCGCTGAACCCATCTGATTCCCAAAATCACCGAGGTTCGTCAAATTCACATAATCGTCCAAACCATCAAATTCCAAGGCATCGTTTACCGCTCCAGCAACAACCTTCGGGTCCCCAACAATTGTGCCATCATTTTTGCCCCAGACATCTTTTACCGTGTTATCAGCAATGTCTTGCCGGTCAAATGTCCAATAACTCACGAGTCCCTCTGTCACCACCGACTCAGCATATCCGTTATAGGAAAAGATAATGATAGTTAACACGGATATAAGAACAGAGTTCATTTTTTTCATGGGGTTCACTCCTAAATAAAGCCTCTCGTGCAATTCAACGCTATTTACTTTACCCAATAGAAATCGCCACTGGAAGCCGGCCAGTCAAGAACATACAAAATTTGGGATTTTGTCTCATATTTCTCAACTTCATTACGGACGTTTGCCCATCGCTTCTGGACTTCATCAGTTTCTAGTTTGTTAAAGATTTCTGGGTTTTCGTATTCGGGTATAACTTCTTGCCAGATGTCATTGCAAAGTTTTTCAGATTTTCGATCGTTTTTTCTCGATGACGTGTGCGTATCCCTAATCAGTTCGTCTATTTGGTGGATGATTTGTGGTCATGACATTTGATCCTCCTTAGTGTTAACGTCTCGCTGTAATAAATATTCGTTGATGAATAACTCGCCGCTTTACTGAAAAACTTGATTTGCTGAGAGCATTGATTATCGAAAACTCACTGAGGTATCCAGTCGTGATAATAATTCGTTTCACTTGAAGACCTTGTGCCTGTCTCACAAAAGTATTAGGTTCTACAAATGCTCCAGTGGGTACTTCAATAAAAGGAACATTTGATGCTCACAAGAGTCAACACGTCCTCGAAAAATAGTCTCTAATCTTACTTCATTGACATTTGCAACAATTGTATTCAGACCAGGGTTTAAAGCAACATGCCTAAAATCTGGACGCTGGCTGCGAGGTGTCCTGAAATTGTCAAGGGGGCCACCGATATTCACAACTTTTACTTTTCCTTGGCTTCTCGTGTAAAACTCAACAAACATCAATTACCTACTCCGTCCGTAACCTCGGATCTAAGGCATCGCGGACAGCATCACCGAACAGATTCGCAGGCAGCACCAACCCGAACATAAAGACAAACGCTGCGGCGAGGTTCCACCACACAATCGGATCACGGGCGAGTTCTAGACGCGCCGTGTTAATCATGTTTCCCCAACTCCTGGTTGTCGGGTCCACACCGATCTGGAAGTAGCCCAGCAACGCCTCTGTCAACACCATTCCGCTAAACCGTAGGATAGCAGTGATTAGGACGCTATGCAGTACTGACAACTATTCTGTCTGATAAACGGCATCGCGTGTATGGAAACCGTCTTTAATGACGATTTCGTCCAGATTGTTTTTGTCAACCTGGATAGGTGTGAGCAAAATGGATGGTACGTCGATTTTGCCGTTGTTCACAGTCTGTGTGGCTTCAGCGATCTCTTCATCTTTCGCGAGCGCGACAGCGGCTTGTGCTGCTTTTGTGGCAATCAGATGGATTGGTTTATAGACGGTCATCGTTTGCGTGCCTTTGACGATGCGTTGACAGGCGGCGAGTTCCGCATCCTGACCGGAGACGAGTACCGTCCCTGCCAGGTTCTGACCTTCAAGTGCTTGGATAACACCACCCGCAGTACCATCGTTAGAAGCGACCACAGCGTCTACTTTGTTATTTGTCTGTGTCAAAACCTGCTCTGCTTTTTTTAGCGCATCGCGTGGATCCCAGTTGACTGCCCAATGCTTACCTTCAGAGACCAACTGGATGTCGCCACTGTCGATCGCTGTCTTTAAGGCGCGCATCTGTCCCTGCCGGAGGAGTTGTGCGTTGTTGTCTGTCGGCGCGCCACCCAGCAAAAAATAGTTCCCTTTCGGTTTTTGGCGTAGCAGGTATTCGGCTTGCAGATAGCCGACTTGCTCGTTATCGAAAGAGATATAGAGATCGGGTGAGCTCTCACGAATCAAGCGGTCATAAGCGATTACTTTGATCCCCTCCGCATGCGCGGTTTGGACAATTTGGGCGGCGGCAACGCTATCCTTCGGGATAACAACGAGGACATCGACACCTTGCGTGATCATGTTCTCCGCTTGTTCGTTTTGTCTGCGTTCATCGCCATCGGCGGATTGAACGATAACTTCGGCCCCTAATTTTTCGGCTGCAGCCGTGAAAATATCTCGATCCTTCTGCCATCGTTCCACGCGCAGCGAATCCATAGACAAGCCGATTTTAATCTTCGGAGTCGCAGTAGTATCCATCCGTTCGCTCTGTTTTGGCGTGCTCGGATCCGCGCATCCGAAGAGCATCGCGACACATGCTGTCAAAGCGCAGAAAAAAGGGATCAATTTCAGATAAACACTGCTTTTAGGGGTACGCTTCGTGTTAAAAATCGGGGTGTAATTCATAAGACTCTCCTTATTAAGCGTTACTCTTGTTCTTCAGGTGTGAGTACTTCCAGTGGAACTTCGCTCACAACATCACCGATTTTCAAGGGTTCAACTATCTCAACGACGCGGAAAACAGAGACCTTTCCCGTCAGGATCTCGGAAACCGCCAAGGTCCCGATTGGTTTCGGGACGTACGTTAGAATTTCGCCGGTATCGATATCCCGTATTGGCTTGCCTTTCGTAAACACAGCGAATTCTTGGTTGATGGCTATTCCTCTATCGGAACCGATATTAACGTAGATCTTATCTGGATTTTCATTATCAACATATTGGACTTTCCCTTTGATGGGGCCATCGGCTGCTGATAGATGTGGCTTTTCTTTTTTGGCAGTTGTAGGTTTCGGTTCCCAAGGTGTAATGAAGTTCGGGCCGACGTTGTCTCGGAGTGCCAAAACCACTTTTACCAGCGACTCGTTCGTCACAATGCCGAAGAGCGTTCTATCGTATTCCGCACTCGCGAACTGGATTTCATTGAGTTCAGTCGGTTTAACAATCGGGCGTGGATTTCTCCGCTGTTTCTCGGATGTCTGACCGAAGGTGACGTTTGTTCCTTCTTCTGTCACGCTCGCTTCAAGGGATGCGAATTTTGTGCCGGCATACGAGTGATCGCGGGTTGTGGCAATTCGAGGCTCGGCGACCGGTTCGCCAGACGCGTTGTAAAATTTCATGTTCAGTTTGATCGTCACACGGTGGAGCGACCCGCGTAGGATGACAGGTGCTGTGTAACTTGTAGTCGCAGTTCCTTGTGGTGCTTGTCGTCCACCTTCCCGTAACGTCCGTGAGGCGTTGGTTCGGAGGCGTTCCTGATTGAAATGCCGGATATCGCCTATCACAATTACATCCGCATTCAGATGCTTCGCGAGCGTCGCGCGTTGCGACTGATCTAATTTCTTTAAGTTATGTCGCGAGAGCGTCATCAGTGCCATCGCGTCTAAAAGTTCATCTGTCGGTACCGGCTCATATACGTTCGTTTCGACTAACTTCCGGTTAAGCATTTTGGCGAATCCTGCCTCCAAATCCCATCGTTTTTTTGTGCTAAAAATTGCGCCGATGAAGCCGGGTACACAACCACATCCGGTAGGTGAATCAAAGCGGCTGCTGTCCTCAAAATAGAGCACCGCAACCCGTTTCTTCGGTGCAGTCTCACCAACGCCGATACTGCAGAAAATAAGACCCACACTGAATCCTATTAGTAATAGATATGAGAAGAAGCGTTTCATTGTGTTTTGCCTCCTTTTTCACTTACGCACCTTTCACAGTTATAGTTTAGCAATTGTTTTAACATTTATCAAGAAATTTATTGCAGGCGAAGTTCCCTAACTTCACCCTTAACTCAATTCCTAACCAGAAAACATTTGAAATATAGCAAGATATCTGCTATCATTTTTTTAGTCGTCCAAAATCACCTGTAAATCAAAGTCTGATATACAATATACAAACGCAAAAGGGAAATTTTATGTTTACAAAATCTATACTCTTCGTGCTGATGGTATGCGTTGTTTTCTACGGTTGCGGTGACAAACAGGTAACCGAAAAACCGAAAGCAGCTGATACGCCTTCTCAAGAGCGGGAATGGCTCTCGATTCTTGGCGGCGCAGCGGGTGGCAGTTTCTCACAATTTGCCGGAGGCATCCGTCAAGTGCTCGCGAAATACGAACCCCATATCAAAATATCCGTTGACGGTTCCGCAGGTTCTGTCGAAAATACGCGCCGAGTGAACGAAGACCCAGAATCACTTGGTGTTGTCTTTGCCTCCGAAAGTTATCTCGGCTACCACGGCGAAGAAATTTTCGCGGAAGAGGGACCGAAAACCAACATCCGAGTGGTGACGCTCCTCTTTATTGCGTATGACCAGTTCTCAACGTTGGCGAACAGTGATGTTTATCAATTTGAGGACATCGTTGGAAAGAAAATCGCTGCGGGGGCGAGCGGCTCTGGCACCGCACAGACATTAGAACGGTTGTCAAAACTGGCGGGTATCTGGGGCGAGTTCACGCCAATTTACAAAGGCGGCACGGCAGCTGCCGAAGCACTCCAAGATGGACAAGTAGACGGATTCCAGTGGCTTGTCAGTGTTCCGAATAGTGCTGTCATCCAACTGAAAGCGATTAAGTCCATCCGCATGCTTGATCTTGACGCGCCTGCCAAGAAGTACGGGTTTTATGAAAAATACCCGTTTTACCTCTCTGGTACGCTACCGGAAGGCGCGTATGATGGGAAAGTTAAACCCGTGGATACGATCTTGATGCCGACAATACTTATTGCACACAAGGATGTCAGCGAGGCATCAATTTATGCCCTGCTAAAGCATATCTACTCACCGGAAGGGCATCAGGCGATGCTTCTCGTAAATCAAGCAGCAGCAGATATGACAATAGAAAACGGGGTGAAAGCGTTTGTAATTCCGCTACATCGTGGCGCATACAAATTTTGGAGTGAACAGGGCGTAGAAATCCCAACCCACGCAATGCCGGTGGATTAAGTCGGAAACGAAGAAATCGTTGTGTTCCCAAAAGTTGTTTTTTTAAGGTAGAGAATAAGTGTTGAAAACCGAGTGGTTGAGCGGACAAGAAGCACGTGAAATTGAACCTGCGCTTTCACCATACGTGACTGCAGCGATTCGTTGTGAAACTGACCATCAAGTCGATAACCGGCTGATGGCTCAAGCACTCCAGCGTGCCTATCAGGGGCGTGGCGGTGTGTTACATCAAAATAGCACCGTTGAAAGAATTGTCATAGAAAATGGAACCGCAACGGGTGTTCAAACGCAAGACGGTTTTCAAGGCGCGGATGTGTGTATTCTCGTCGCAGGATGCTGGTCTGGGCAAATCGGCGGGTTACCGGATACGATTATACCCCCCGTGCGTCCCGTGAAAGGGCAGATGTTGGCGTTGCAAATGCGGGAAGGCATTACGATCAAAAACGTCATCCGGACCGTCAAACGGAGGTATCCGATGCCGGTATATTTAGTGCCCAGAACAGATGGTAGACTTATCGTCGGTGCAACAACCGAGGAACTGGGGTTTGACACGGATTTGACCGTTAACGGGATATATGAACTCCTTCACGGGGCCTGTGAAGCTGTACCGAGTATCTATGAACTGCCACTCATCGAAACTTGGACAGGTTTACGTCCCGGTAGCAACGACAATGATCCCATACTTGGTAAAACACCTGTTGAGAATTTAATATATGCAACGGGGCACTATCGCAACGGCATTTTACTCACACCCATCACAGCTTACGAGATCTCCAAACTGATTCTGACAGGTGAGACTTCAGAGACAATCGCCCCGTTTCAATTGGACAGGTTTTCAAAAGTGTAGGTCTTTAGAAAAGCGATCCGCTTTTCCCGCCGTGTGCCGTAAGCGTACTTCAAAAAAAGCACCCGTTCTATCTCTCTGGATCTTTGTCCTCGACAGCCGATAAAAAATTTGACAAACGTCGTCTTTCATGATATAATATTACGCGGTGATGTTCGCAATTAGGCAACGCGCTTTTGAAAGCGAGGCATGCGAACAATAAACCTACAAAAGTTTGGTTATTAGTAAAGGGATAGGAAATCATGGTACTGAAAACGAAAACCTATTTTCCGAAAGCGGATAAAGAAATTAAATGGTATGTGGTCGACGCGGAAGGACAGGTGCTTGGGCGTTTAGCGTCCCGGATCGCACAGGTGCTGCGCGGGAAAAATGACCCGCGGTTTACCCCTCACGCCGACTTGGGTTTTCGCGTTGCTGTTGTGAATGCAGAGAAAGTAAACGTCACGGGAAACAAGCGCGAGCAAAAAACCTATTTTAGGCATAGCGGCTACCCCGGCGGTGATAAATACCGAACCTTCAATAAACAGATGGAACTCAAACCTGAGGCGATTATCATGAACGCTGTTAGAGGGATGCTCCCTAAGAATAGTCTCGGCAGACAATTGATGAAAGGACTCAAAGTTTACGCAGGACCGTCTCATCCGCACCAAGCACAGGAGCCGGAAGTCTTAACGTTTTAAATTAAGTTGAGGAACTGCTACCCGAAAACGTTCCTACGACTTTGGAGAGTTTAAGCAATATGACTATTGAACAATTCTGGGGAACCGGTAGACGTAAAACCTCAGTCGCGCGGGTTCGTATCATCCCAGGCGGTGAATCGGGAATTATTGTTAATAAAAAACCGATCCAGGAATACTTCCAACGTGCTGACCATTGGCAGGCAGCGCAACGTCCTATTGAACATGTTGACAAAGGCGGCGAGTTTACTGTCCATGTCAACGTAAAAGGCGGCGGACATACCGGGCAGGCTGGCGCGATTTCACACGGGCTTGCACGCGCTCTCGTCAAAGCGGATGAATCTTTGAAACCTTCCTTGAAAAAAGCAGGGTTCTTGACTCGCGATCCGAGAATGGTAGAACGAAAAAAATACGGACAGAAAGGCGCGCGCGCACGCTTCCAGTTCTCGAAGCGTTAGAATCACAGCATTCCTCCATCTAAAATTAATTCTCATAGATACGGTCATGATAGTGCCCGCCTTGTGGACCTTTTGTGAGCTAAACCGTTTTAGTGTCGAATACTTGTGTAAGTTAGGGTTTGCGCGGCGGTAACCGCGTCTGCACGTCTTTGTGAGTAGCAAGGGGTTTTGTATGTCAAACATTGTCATCTTAGGGGCCCAATGGGGCGATGAGAGTAAAGGGAAACTCACCGATGTCTTTGCTGGGGATGCGGATGTCGTCGCACGCTATCAAGGCGGCGATAACGCCGGACATACCATCGTGCTCGGTGAAAAGACGTTTATCCTCCATCTCATCCCATCCGGTATCCTTAGACCTGACACCGTGAACGTGATCGGTAACGGAGTTGTCATCAATCTGGAGACGCTTTTTGGTGAAATCGACCGGTTACAGGCGCAAGGTATCAAAGTTAGCAGCGATAACCTAAAAATCAGCGATCGCGCACACTTGATTCTGCCATACCACAAAGCCGTCGAGCAGTGGGAACAGATGGGCAGTGCTACGAAGATTGGGACTACCTCGCGCGGCATTGGACCCACCTACTCCGATAAGATGAACCGGCACGCTGGCATTCGCGTCGGCGACCTGCTGGAGTTTGACCATTTCCAAAAAAAATTGGATTATAACCTTGAAACCAAAACCGAAGCACTCCAGATAGGTGGCCCCGATCGGCGCGTCCTTCTTGAAACCTACTACGGCTACGCACAACGGCTTGCTCCCTATATAACCGACACCGTCGCTTTCATGCACGATGCCCTCGCTGCTAAAAAACGGATTCTTTTTGAAGGCGCGCAAGGAACGATGCTCGACATAGATTTTGGGACGTATCCTTATGTTACCTCCTCTAACTGTACCGCAGGTGCTGTGTGTACCGGACTCGGCATCGGGCCAAAAGCCATTGAACAGGTACTCGGCGTTTCTAAGGCTTACGTTACACGCGTCGGCGGTGGCCCTTTCCCGACAGAAATGCCACCGGACTTGGATGAGGAAATTCGGGAAATTGGTAAAGAGTACGGCGCGACGACACAACGTGCAAGACGCTGCGGGTGGCTCGATCTGGTCGCGCTCCGGTACGCCACCCAAATTAACGGACTCACCGGCATCGCAATGACAAAGTTAGATGTGTTCGACACGCTCGCCGATCTACAAGTCTGTGTCGCTTACCGCTATAAAGGAAAAGAGACAACCCGTTTCCCAAGTAGCCTTGGCGTTTTGGAAGAATGTGAACCGGTCTATGAGACGCTTCCAGGGTGGCAGCAACCGCTCACTGAAGCGCGCACCGCGGCAGATATTCCACAACGCACAAAAGACTATATCGCTTATGTTTCGGATTATCTGAACGTCCCTGTTCCGATAATCTCCGTCGGACCGGACAGAGAACAGATCGTACAATTAGGAGAGCCGCTCTGGTAAAGTCACCCTGCTGATAGGTGGACTTTTTAATAGTCCATCACTCAAAAAACGTCACTTTAATTTGACATCCACCTAAAAGTGTGGTATCATTAAATGTTGTTAACTTAGAGCCGTTAGCTCAGCAGGTAGAGCATCTGACTTTTAATCAGGTGGTCACAGGTTCGATTCCTGTACGGCTCATTGTGGGATTGAAACCACATTTTGTGCCCCCGTCGTCTAGCCTGGCCAAGGACACCGCCCTTTCACGGCGGCGACACGAGTTCAAATCTCGTCGGGGGTATCTTAACGAAAAGGGACAAGCCCCGAATGCTCGGGGCTTGTCTCTTTAACCATCAACCTTGTATATAGGCCCCTACGAGTTGTTCCAATCTTGCACCCCATGCCTCGGTTGAATACACCTTTCCGGATCGCGCCTCAATCACCTTTCCATCGGTATCGATCAGCACGACTGCTGGGAGTTCAATCACGGAAGTCAATCGCTCCCAAGCGAGACCAAACTGCTGCGCCAGCGGTCCTCGTCGTCCCCTATCATCGTAAATGTGCTGTCCCGGATACCCTTTTTCAGCGATGTAATTCCTTAGGGCATCTTCATTGCTCCATCCTGTAACGTTAACACCGATAACCTCAAACCCTTTGTTGCGGTATTTTGGGTATACCGTGTTTACAGATGTTAGTTCTGCTTCACAATAGTCGCTCGTCCTGTAAAAATAGAGGAGCACAACCTTTCCACGGTACGCAGAGAGCAAAATAGGTTTGCCATCTACAGAGACTGCTGAGAAGTCTGGAACCGTTTTCCCGACCCGCGTGAGTTCAGTCCATTTTATAAGTTGTCCGAGTTGTTCACCTCTGATATCAACGGAGAGAATCTTGCCATCTCGGTCAATAAACCACTGTGAAGGCACGCTATTAATGCCAAAATACCGCGCAAGTTCACTCTCCCATCCTTTGCCATCAAAAATCTGGATCCACGGTATATCGTGTTCCTGAATAAATTCGCGGAGTTCTGCTTCGCTTTCGTCTAAACTCACCCCGATAACATCGAAGCCATCCTTGTGATACTGCTTGTATGCTTCTTTGATATGCGGCATCTCTGGCGCGCAGAAGCCACACCATTTTGC
>RKRO01000211.1 GCA_007571355.1 Candidatus Poribacteria bacterium
AATCGTGATAGAGCCGGTCGAGGACAATAATATTCGGTGCAATAACGAGGAAGTTGCGCGAAAGCTGAGAATCAGATTCATACAGTTTGTGAAAAAAACACCAGGCGATTACAAGACTCATCACCTTTGTTTTCCCCGTACCGGTTGCCATCTTTATCACAAACCGCCGCCAATTCTCGTCAAACATCCCCGTGGCAATAGCACCGTAACTGTCAAAACGCATGAGATCGAATTTATCTTTCACTTTGACGACATCATAGAGATAAATGATGGTTTCGAGTACCCCGCGTTGAGCGAAGTAATAGCAAAACTCAGTCGATGTGCTGTCACTCTGTTCTTGAAAGTGTGATGTCTTGAACCACCAATTGAGGAGTGCTGTGCTTGTTTTGGAGGCACCGCTGTAGTTGTTGTCCCGCCACGTTTTGACTTGCTCCCGGATCTTTTGCACAAGTGGTGGCAGTAGCATTTCGTATCCTAAATCGAACAGCAGTGATTGATCCGGAAGCCAACGCACCGAAGGATCAATGATTGCGTGTGGAGATTCAGGAAAGTCGGGGTGTAAAGCCATGACTGTTAGTTGTTTTTTATTGGATTCCTATTTTCGTGGTGCTATTGTATCAAAAGCAGATTGGAATTACAAGCCGAATATGGGAAAGAGCGCACGTAAGCGGCGAGGTTAGGAAAAACCTCGCCAGCGGTGGATTTATAGAAGCCTGCATACATTATTGCAGCATCTCCACGAATGCTTCAACATCTGTTGTCGGGGCTTGGCAGGCATAGTTTTCGCAGATGTATGCTGTTGCGGTGTTGTCTACTTGGGTTTTGCCAACAAGAAGGGGTAATGTCTGTCCGTCTGCTGATTCGCTTAAGGCGACGATTTTGTTGGGTTGATAGATGCCGTGCAACGCTGTTAACATCGCCGCTGTCTTTGAATCAACTTTTTTACCGACGATGGCGATTTCCTTGGGAGTAGACAGCAGGAACGCTAACTCACAGAGCAGTTGTCCTGACCCTGTTGGCATTCCCTCCATCTGATGGAAGTAGAGTTTTAAGGTTTCAGCAGCTTTGTCATGGAATTTAGGGTTGTCGAGGTGTTTGGCGAGTCGTAAGAGGCTATGGATCGCCATGGATGCACCGGAAGGCGTGGCACCGTCGTAAGCGGATTTGGATTGGACGATGAGCGTCTCGTGCGCTTTACCGGTGAAGAAGAATCCATCGCCTGCGTCGTCTCCGAATTGGTCAATCATGATCTGTGCAAGGCGTTTTGCCTCCGTGAGCCAGCGCGGTTCAAAACTGGCTTCGTAGAGCGCGATGAGTCCAGCGATGAAGTAGGAATAGTCCTCAAGATAGGCGTTGAGATGGCTTTTGCCCGCACGGTAGGTCCGCAAGAGAAGTCCGTTGTCTTGGGATAGCGTCGTTAAAACGAATTCGGCGGACTTTTTGCATGCTTCAAGGTATTCGGATTTCCCGGTTAATTGGTATCCCATCGCCATGCCTCGGATCATAATGCCGTTCCAACTGGTTAGGATTTTGTCGTCAAGTCCAGGTTTAATCCGTTTTTCTCTCTCTTCAAAGAGTTTCTGTCTTCCGTCTGCAAGGAGATTTTCTAGTGCTCCAAGATCCATTTGCAGCTTTCGAGCGAAGATGTCGGGTGGCGTTTGGACGTGGAGGATATTTTCACCTTCAAAGTTGCCTTGTGGTGTGATGTCGTAATACTCACAGAAGATTTCGGCGTTCTCTTCGCCGATGATGTCTTCGACATCGTTGGGTTCCCAGACGAAGAATTTGCCTTCTACACCTTCGCTATCGGCATCTTGTGTAGAATAGAAACCGCCGTTCGCTGCGTCGTACATCTCTCGAAGCACATAGTCGAGGGTCTCGGTAGCGATGTGGCGATAGAAAGGTTTTTGGGTGGCTTGGTACGCCTCGAAATAAGCGACAACGAGTTGGGCGTTGTCGTAAAGCATTTTCTCAAAATGTGGGACAAGCCAGTGTGCATCAGTGGAGTACCGATGGAAACCTCCGCCGAGTTGGTCGTACATCCCGCCACGCGCCATTTTTTCTAAGGTGAGCTCTACCATCTCTAAGGCGTTGGCGTTGCCGCTGTGATGCCAATAGCGTAAGAGAAAAGGCAATCCCATGCTGGGTGGAAATTTGGGAGCGTTGCCGAATCCGCCGTGTTGGGCATCGAATTGCGATCGGTACTGTTGAAACGCGCGGGTCATCAGTTCTTCCGTGAGTTCGTGTTCGTGCGGATCGACGACATTACTTATCCGATTGAGCTGCAGTGTGAGTTGATCCGCTTGTTGTAGTACTTGCGCGTTTTTGTCGTTGAATGCCTCTGCTACGGCCTCCATCACCTTTGGAAATCCCGGTCTTCCGTATCGGTCAGTGGGCGGATAATAGGTGCCGCCGTAAAAGGGTTTGAGATCCGGTGTGAGGAAAACGGTCATGGGCCACCCGCCTTGACGGGTCATGACTTGGACAGCATTCATGTAGATGTCGTCTAAATCGGGACGCTCTTCTCGGTCAACTTTGATGTTGATGAAGAGTTCGTTCATGACGGCGGCGATCTCCTCGTTTTCAAAGGATTCGCGCTCCATGACGTGGCACCAATGGCATGCGGAGTAACCGATGCTCAGGAGAATAGGCTTCTGCTCTTGTTTGGCGCGCGCTATCGCTTCTTCGCCCCACGGATACCAGTCAACCGGATTGTGTGCGTGCTGGAGCAAATAGGGGCTTGTTTCATGAATAAGGCGGTTGGTGTGTGCGGGTGTATCGTGCATTTGTATTTTCTCCAATGTATAGGATTCTATATCAGAAGGTATTCGCGCGCTTAAGACAATGGGCGGGGAGTAGGCACGCCCTAACAAGAGAGGAAATACCGCTACGGGGATTCGAACCCCGGTTTGATGGCTGAGAACCATCCGTCCTAACCCCTAGACGATAGCGGCACATTGATATAAGAGTAGAGAACTGCCCGGGAAGGACTCGAACCTTCACTACATGGTCCAGAGCCATGCGTCCTACCATTAGACGACCGGGCATTGACACGCATTTACAGCATACTGTGTTTAAGTATACCTTAAGAAATCGCGTTTGTCAATTTTTTCAATAATCTACTGCATCGGTATCACAGAGACTGATATATTTGAGAATGTATAGAAGATATTCAGGAATCCGATAAAAACCGTTGGAATAACGAATACGCTCAGCAATGCAAAGGTGCCGGTGGAAAAGGAGACGCGATCGGTTTCTTCGCTTGTATCTTCCAGAAACATCGCTTTCACAATACGAGCATAATAGTAGAGCGAAACGACACTATTGAGTAAACCGACAAGGGCGAGCCAATAATACCCTTGTTCAAGGACGGCAGTGAAGAGGATCCATTTTCCGAAGAATCCTGCAAACGGCGGAATCCCAGTTAATGAAAAGAGGAAAGTCATCATTGCAACAGCGACTAACGGAGCGCGTGAACTGAGACCGCGATACCCGTTAATCGTTTCACTTCCCATCTCATTCGCAACGAGGACAACAACATAAAACGCCCCCAGGTTCATAAAAAGATAGACGACAAGGTAGAAAAGGATTGCACCAATACCTTCAGAAGTGAGGAGGACACCACCCATCAATAGGTAACCACCGTGTGCGATACTGGAATACGCCAATAGACGTTTCACGTTCTGTTGGGGGAGGGCTGCGAGGTTCCCAACAGTCATTGTCAATGCAGAGACGATCGCTAACATGAAGGGCCAATCAACGGCTTCCATGAGTCCAGTGGAGCCAAACCCAGTGTAGAAAAACCTGATGAACAGTGCGAAGCCTGCGGACTTTGAAGCGACCGATAAGAAGGCAGTTATTGGGATAGGTGCACCTTCGTAAACGTCAGGTGACCACATGTGAAACGGCACAGAGGCTATTTTGTAACCTATGCCTGCAAGGACGAAGGTGATCGCAATCAGCAGGGTAAGCGATGATACCTCTCCTGAAGCGAGGAGTTCGGCGAGTCGTCCACCGATTTGTGTCAGATCGCCGGTGCCTGCCATCCCAAACAGAAGCGACAGCCCGAAAAGCATTGTTCCGGATGCAACTGCGCCGTAGGTAATGTATTTAAACGCGGCTTCACTTGAACGGGGATTATGCGTCAAGAACCCGGCGAGAATATAGGATGTAAGGCTGACTGTCTCTAACGCGATAAATATCATCAACAGATTCGTTGCGGATGCCATGAGAAACATACCGAGGGTGATAACTAATAGGAGTGCGTAGTATTCGCCTTTCAATTTCGCGTCAAGTTCCTCAGAACGGAGTGAAAAGAGGATCGTCGCGGCAGTCGCGAGGAGTAGCAGGACCTTGAAGAAGGTCGAAAATACGTCCAACTGGATCATTCCCAAAAAGAGGGAGACAGGTTCTCCTTTTCCGAAGGAAAAGTGTATAAACAGAACGGCGGCGAGTGTACAGAGGCACCCGACAAGCGCGAGGTGTGCGACCGCGACGCTCTCTCTATTTTTCACAATGAGATCAAGAATGATAACAGCGGTGGCGAAAATTACGAGTAAGATTTCTGGGCTGAAATGTAGGAGGCTGTCAATATTACTTAAGGGTTGCATACTTTCCAGTAACCTCCTATATCGCGTGCAGGACGTTTATGAGATTGGTCACGGATTCTCTGAACATATCAATAGCGAGGTTCGGCCAGACACCGAGTAAAACAGTTAAAATTGCAAGGGGGACCAGCGTCAGAATTTCACGTCCGTTGATTTCTGAGAGTGCCTCATATTTCGGATTAAGAGTGCCTAAGAAGACCCTCTGAAGTGTCCAGAGGAAGTATGCGGCACCGACAACAATACCGATTGTGGACAATATGGTCAAGAACTTGAATTTATCATAGGCACCGAGTAGAGAGAGAGCCTCTCCGACAAACCCGCTCAAGCCGGGCAACCCGAGAGAAGCCATGAACGCCAGCGTCGTGATGCCAGTATAAATTGGCATTCTGGTTCCCAGACCGCCGAAGCCGTTGATCTCACGATGGTGAGCTCTGTCATAGAGGACACCGACGAGTAGGAACAGCATCGCACTGATGACCCCGTGGTTAAACATTTGGAGGATTGCCCCTGTGATACCGGGGTCATTTCGGGCGGCAAGCCCCAAGATGACGAAACCCATGTGTCCGATACTGGAATACGCGACCAACTTCTTAAAATCGGTTTGTGCCAGTGCGCAAAACGAACCGTAGACGATATTGATGAAACCAAGCAGTGCAAGGCTGTTGCCCCAGAAACCGATCCCGTTGGTAAAATGGTCTAAACCTTGTGGGAACATCGCCATATTCACGCGAACGAGTCCGTAAGTTCCCATTTTTAGAAGAATACCTGCAAGGATAACACTGATAGCTGTCGGTGCTTCGACGTGTGCATCGGGGAGCCATGTATGGAAGGGAAAGATCGGTACCTTAACAGCAAACCCGATAAAGAAACCGAGGAATACCCATATTTGGAAATCCGAATCGGCGAGCGCGTGTCCTTGTGTAGCAGCTAAGGTGATGAGTGTTGGAATATCAAATGTTCGCAAGCCTTCGGCGACTCCGTTAACAATATTGCTATTGAGGTAGACGGCTATCATGGCAACCAGCATCAACACACTACCGAAGAGGGTGTAGAGGAAGAATTTAATCGCGGCGTATTCGCGGCGGGGTCCCCCCCAAATGCCAATAAGGAAATACATCGGCAGTAGGGTCAGTTCAAAGAAAACGTAGAACAGGAATAGGTCTAACGCGGCGAAGAATCCGAGCATCCCTGTTTCGAGCAGGAGAAACAGTGCCATATACGCCTTAATACCCTTTTCGATGTTGCGCCACGAAGCGATAACACAGATGGGACCTAAGAGGGCAGTAAGGAGTAAAAGGGTTACGCTGAGCCCGTCGACACCGATGTGATACTGGATATTGAATGCATCAATCCAAGGAACAGGGCCGTGGAAAAACTGCGTTCCCGCAGTTGATCGGTCATAAGTGATGAATAGGTATACTGCAAGTGCAAGCGGAATGAGCGTAAAAAGGAGCGTAACGCGTTTAACCAGTTCCTCCGATTCGCGGGGCAGCAGTAAAACAACAATCATTCCCAGCAACGGGATAAAAATCATTAGCGACAATAACATCTCGTGGGAATCCTCTTTTTTAATTATTAAGTACTTGGGCATCGTTCCACCGCGTTTCGCGATGGTGCTTAGTAAAATTCAACGAAATCTTAACCCTGTAGGTGGTTTCGCTTGCGTATTTCTGCGAATCCTTGAATCTCTATAGAGAGAATGCTTTATTTTAATCGTTAAAAACTTTCGTTATCCAGAGACGGGCAACACTCACCGAAGACCTGCCTGAAACGTAGTGGAAGGCAGCCCAGGGGTACATAGTTAAAGAACCCGGAAAATTAAGATTAGCAACACAATTCCTACCAGCACGACGAAAAGGTAGGTCTGGATTGCCCCTGTCTGAATACGACGAATTCTTCCACCAATTGCCCACGTGATTTTAGCGACGCGATTGACAAGACCATCAACGACGCGGTTATCGAAAAATCCTACGAAGGCAGCAAGAATATCGCGTGTTACGAGTCCAACACCGTTGACGATGCCATCAACGACACTTCCATCAAATCGCGCAAAGAGCCGTGCTTTCCACACTGTCAATGCAACCAGTACACCGTCGTAAAACTCATCAAAGTAGTATTTGTGCCAGAACAGGTTATAGACAGGTCGGAAAGTTGTTGCGACGGATTCAGCAGACAAGGCTCGTCTATGGTAGAACAGCCATGATAGGAATATACCTAACCCCGCCACGATGATAGATAGTACCATCGCAATCGTATGTGCAGTATGTGCAGAACCGTGATGTCCATCATCTCCGTGTACGTCTTGTGTGCCTTGTCCAGCGTCTTCTTCAGCCGCGACTGCTTCGGAGACACCGAAGAGTGAAAGTGCTACACCTGTTCCACCCGTTTTGGTGTCTGGCGCGAGTTGTGCATGCGTCGGTGCATGTAGATGGGACTGCTGTGGCGGTTTTACATAGTCTTTGTTGAACCAGAGTGTATTCACAGCGGGAAAACTCAGTAGAGCCAAAACGATGAGAGGCACGGTCATTGATAGTGGGGACTCATGTGCCATTTCGTGCATTTCTTGGTTGCGAGGTTCACCGAAAAAAGTCATAAAAATCAGTCGGAACATATAAAACGCTGTAATTCCAGCAGCAAGGAGTGCTATTACAAACAGGATGTAGTGATGTATGGAGTTCCATTCCATAGCCCTTCCTAACACACCGGCTAAAATTTTATCTTTACTCCAGAACCCAGAGAAGATAAACGGCACCCCGGAAATAGACAGTGTTGCGATGAGCATGGTGATAAAGGTAATCGGCATTTTGTGGCGGAGTCCACCCATATTCCGCATATCTTGGTCAGGCGGAATCTCAGAGCCGAGAATATATTCCTCATCGTCTGCATGTTCGTGATCGTGTTTCTCATCATCATGTGCGTGTGCATGCATAGCGTGGAAGGCGTGAATGACGCTTCCTGAACCGAGGAAGAGCAGTGCCTTGAAAAAGGCGTGCGTTGTCAGGTGAAAAAGTCCAGCGACGTAACTACCGGCACCAATCGCCAGCATCATATATCCCAATTGGCTAATGGTAGAATATGCCAAAACTCGTTTAATGTCGAACCGAACGATAGCAATCGTTGCGGCGACGAGTGCCGTGATACCACCGACATAGGCAATGACCAGAGACGAGGTTTCTGTCAAGATCGGAAACATTCGAGCCGTGAGATAAACCCCGGCGGCGACCATCGTCGCGGCATGGATCAGTGCGCTGACAGGTGTGGGACCTTCCATCGCATCAGGGAGCCATGTATGGAGTGGCATCTGTGCGGATTTACCGATAGCACCACAGAAGATAAGAACCCCCGCGATAGAGAGCCAAACCATATCACCTGTAGTGAGTTGTGAAGCGGCGAGGGTAAAGATACCGTCTTCTCCGTAGAGTGAGAGTGTCTGAAATTTGGTGAAGAGCATCATCATGCCGATGAACATGCCGACATCACCGACACGCGTTGTCAGGAACGCCTTTTTACACGCGTTCGCGGCGGAGTCCTTCTCAAACCAAAAGCCGATGAGCAGGTAAGAACAAAGTCCGACGAGTTCCCAACCGATGTAGATACCGAGGAGGTTGTCCGACACAACCAGAAAGAGCATTGAGAAAGAGAAGAGCGATAGGTAGGCAAAGAACCTCGGATACCTCGGATCGTCGTGCATGTAGCCCATAGAAAAAATATGGACGAGGCTACTGACGAGCGTCACAACAATCAGCATGATTACGGTGACGCTGTCCAAGTAGAAGCCCATAGAGAACGTAACGTTACCGAGTGAAAGCCAATCGACTGTATGCGCTTCCGGACTGGGAACCACCTCTCGTAGGAGCAGGAACGAGCAGGCGAGTGCAATGAGCATCGCCGCAGTAGACAAGTAATCCTGCCGAGGGAACCGCTTGTTCGCTAAACCAAGGATCCCGAATACCGCAAATGCAGCGAGCGGACAGAGCAAGATGAAACTTATTAAAGGTACAACCATATCTTTTAACTATGGGCCTCCTGGTCCGCTTGCTGCATTTGTTGCAAGCGGGTTTCTGATGAAATCAACGATATCTGATTGAATCGAATTTTTTAGCCTTTTAAAGTGTCCACTTCGTCTGGACGGATGCTACCGAATTCACGATAGATTGCGAGAATAATTGCTAAAAAGACAGCGGCTTCTGCGGCAGCGAGGACAATCCCAAAAATAGCGATAATCTGTCCGCTGATGTCCTCCGGGGTCATGAAGCGCGAGAACGCTGCGAAGTTTAGATTACACGAATTAAGAATAAGTTCAATGCCCATCAAAATACTGATAGCGTTTCTGCGAGTCAAGACAGCGAAAATACCGAGCGTAAACAGGATTGCACTGATAACAAGATAATGTTGTAAGGTCATTTTTAGTCTCTGACCTCCTTTCGGGAAATCAGAGCCGCTCCGATTAGGGCGACTAACAGTAGTACAGAGACGACCTCGAACGGCAAAAGAAAAGGCCCGTTGAGAATGAGTTCGCCGATACGCTCAGTGGTTGGCGGAAGTTCGGTGCCGTCGTCAATGCGGTTTTTCCATGCAGGTGTGTTCGCAATGACGGTCAAGAGTAGCATAAGGAGTACTAACGCGACAGCACCACCGAGAAGCAGCTGCCCGCGTTCAATATGGATCCTCATTTCTAAACGTCCGCTTGTCATCATGACACCGAATAGGATGAGAACGAGGATACCACCGACATAGACGATGACCTGTGTTGCAGCGAGGAAATCTGCTTGTAAAAAGACATAAAGTCCCGCGACACCAAAGAGGGTGACCATAAGTGAAAACGCTGCATGGACGATGTTTCGCACGGTGACAACAAGGAGTGCCGAGGCGACTGTCGTAAGGGCGAATCCATAAAAAATAAAGGTTTTAAGTGTAAATTCTTCCATTCTTTTAATCTACCTTGCGGTTAAGGCACGGTGGTTTGATTTATGATGTCCCTTCTAATCCGCTGCATTTACTTCTTCTGTTTTAACGCTCTCGTACATTGACTGCTTATCAAAACTGAAAATGAGTTCTGACCGGTCGAATTTGGAGTACTCGATGCCTTCGAGAGTATCCTTCATTGTAAGGCACTCTGTCGGGCAGACTTCGGTGCAAAGTCCACAATACATGCAGAGGGACATGTCTATATCAAACTTGTCAAGATAAAAAACAACGGGGTTTCGCGTAACAATCCGTGATATTTCGGGGCTTGAGAAGGTTTGAATTCGATTTTCATCACCTGATGCTTCGAGGCGATCTATGGCTTCTTGTGGCCCTTGGCGAGAGGTGATATTCGTAACAGTTATTGAATCCGCTGATTTTGCTTTTTTGTCGTCGCCTTCAATGATACCGATGATTTCGCGTCCATCTTTGAGGTGGATAACGTTCATGCTATCCCAGAGTTGCTCACCTTTTGGGAGTTTGGTAGCGTCAATCATAATACAATCGACGGGACAGATCATTTCGCACTTTTTGCATCCGATACAGTCTTCAGTGCGGTTATAGAGCTGCCCACGGTACCCTTTCGGGATTTCTCGGACGTTTTGCTTCTTTTCATAGTCGTGTTCGTATGGATACTGGTGTGTAACATTCGGCTCAAAGAACTGCCTGATTGTTACCCGCATACCGACAAGTACGGTGTAAACCCCTCTGTAGATGTTTCGTATGTATTTCTCCATTTTAGATGTTCCCTCCAACGGTTAGTCCTAACTCGGTTGTGGTGCTGGCTTTTGTGCCATCACGCGTCCAGCGATCGTATACGCGACAATGAGTCCGGTATAGATAATCGCGCAGCTGATAATGATGCTAACCAAAGTATCCTCAGGGAAGATGAGTCCCCAGACACCGGTGCCTAAAATGTTAAAGAAGGCGATTGGGATGAAATACTTCCAGCAGAGATTCATGAGCTGATCTACGCGCAGGCGCGGCAGTGTCCATCGCAGCCACATCATCAAGAAAACGAGGGCAAGGGTTTTGATAACGAAACCAGGCATCCCGCCGAGGATGTCGTATCCGGGCAAGGCACCCTCCCACCCGCCGAGGAAGAGCGTCACAGCAATTGCACTGACGGCGAACATGTTTGCGTATTCAGCGATAAAGAAGAGTGCGAAGCGCATTCCGCTATATTCGGTATGAAATCCTGCGACGATTTCGGACTCGGCTTCTGGCAAATCAAAGGGTGTCCGGTTTACCTCCGCAATAGCAGATATAAAAAAAATAAAGAATGCGATGAAGGTAAATGGAGATCGGAAGATGAGCCAACTGAAAACGCCGTTCGATTGACTTGCCACAATCTCTGACATGCTTAAACTTTCCACGAGCATAACGACTGTCAGGATAGAGAGACCGAGCGGGATTTCATAACTGACGATTTGGGCGGCGGAGCGTAAAGACCCTAACAGTGACCATTTGCTGTTTGATGACCAACCTGCCATAATCACACCCATCACGATCACAGAGGAGATCGCCATGATATAGAAAATGCCGATGTTGAAATCGCTGACCAAAATGTTTTGACTGAACGGAATGGCGGCAAAAACAGCGAAGGAGCACGCGAAAATGACATAAGGTGCAAGGAGAAAGAGGAATCTATCGCCTTGCGGCGGGATAAAGTCCTCTTTGAAGATAAGTTTTACGCCGTCGGCTAACGTCTGAAGTGTACCCCAGGGGCCGACACGCATGGGACCTGTTCGATTTTGGAAACGGGCGGCGACTTTTCGTTCTGCAAGCACCAATACCAAAGGAAGCAGTGGAACGACTGCAACAAATATCCCTGCACATGCGAACATGACAAGCATTGTGCCTAATTCCACAGGGAAATGTGCGGCAAACCCTTCTGGCAGTCGCGGGATTAAAACGTTCTGTATGAATTCCTCTGCCCAGTTAAGTTTCTCTTGTAGGTTTATGTTGGGGAAGAACCCTTCAGATATATTGAAACCTGGATTTGCGAACATTGTCCTAAAACCTGACATCCAACCTCCTTATTCTATTTACCGGTCAACTTCTCCCATCACGATATCAATGCTGCCGATAATGGCGATAATATCTGCGACCATCAAGCCATGGCTGAGTTCTTGTAGCGCGCTCAAAGCACTGAAACAAGGAGAGCGTCCTTTGACGCGCACGGGTTTCGGAGTGCCGTCGCTGACGATATAGAATCCGAGTTCACCGCGCGGTGCTTCGCTGCGGAAATAGATTTCACCCTTTGGAGGACGGACAGCTTTTAAATCCGCCATAACTGGGCCATCAGGGAGTCCTTCTGCCAATATCTGCCGCACAATCCTGGCGGACTGTTTCATTTCATCCATGCGTATTTTGTAGCGGCTCCAGCAGTCCCCGACAACTGCGCCGAGTTCTGGCACGTCCACCGCGACGGGGACATCGAATTCAAATCTGTCATAGATAGAATAGGGTTCGTCTCTCCGGAGGTCCCAGTCTACACCGGATCCACGAAGGTTGGGGCCGGTTGCGCCGTAGCTGAGTGCCATGTCCGCTGACATAACGGCGACACCAGTTGTGCGTTGTGTGAAGATACTGTTTTTTGTTAGGAGTTCGTTGTATTCGTCAATTTTTGGTTCAAAGTAGTCTAAAAATGCTTCTATCTCGTCTAAATAATTCTGTTCGTCGATGGAACCGGGTTCCATCGGAATAATTTCGGAGACACCACCGATTCGGATATAGTTATAAGTGAGGCGCGCGCCGCAAATTTTCTCGAAAAGGAGAAGCAGCCGTTCGCGGTCGCGAAAGGCGTAGAGGAACGGCGTAAATGCGCCGATGTCCATTCCGTAGGTTCCGAAAGAGAGAAGATGACTTGCGATGCGGTTCAATTCGCAGATAAGGACTCGTAAGTATTCTGCCCGTTCTGGCACCTGAAAATTCTTGCTTTCGTCGGCTTCCATCAATTTTTCGACAGCGAGGCAGAATCCCCAATTTTGGTTCATCGCTGCGACGTAGTCCATCCGGTCGGTAAAGGGTATGATTTGGGGATAAGAGAGATTCTCCGAGTGTTTCTCAAAACAGCGATGCAGATAACCGATGTGCGGAATAGCTTCACGGACGACCTCACCATCCAATCTTAATTCCAAACGTAGCACACCGTGTGTGCTTGGGTGCTGAGGCCCCATGTTCACCACCATTTCATCAGCGAACGGTTTGAGTTCTATGATTTTGCTTTCCGTTTGTCGTGTGTTTTCCATAATGTCGGCTCTGCAACGTTTTTCTAATTTACCTTGCGGCTAAGCAGGGGGATCCAAGTTTTCATGATCGTCTCTTAAATCCGTTTTCCACTTCGTTCCAAGCTGCGTTTCTTTTAAGATACAACTTACGCGTTTCCTTCTATTTTTAGACTTTGCCACTATATATGATACCATTTTTGTGGTGTAATGTCAAATCTCAACGTTCTTTTCTGGGTGAGAGCCTGTGCCGTATTTCTACAAGAAAATGTTACACCTGTGTAACATTGCATGTTTAGCAGCTGAGGATACAAACCAGCGTACCGCTTGAATTCTGAGACATTTTGTGTGCTGATATTTCCTCGTAAAAAAAACGAAAAACGTAACATTTCGGGTCACGTGCGACACCTGACAACGTGAATATTCGCTAATACGGCACGCGCATACCGCGGTAAATTTCTGGCTCCTTATAATCTTTACGTAGGGGGTATCCTTCCCAATCGTCGGGCAGTAGGATACGGCGGAGGTCGTTGTGTCCTTCAAAGAATATCCCGTAGAGATCATAAGCTTCACGTTCGTGCCAGTCTGCTGTTTTCCAGATATGTGAGACGGTTGGGAGGTGTGGGGCAATTTTTGGAACTGTCGTTTTTAGGACAACACTCTGTCGGTGTTTCATCGCATAGAGATGATAAACGACAGCAAAATCTTCGTCCTTTGCATTTAAATCCACGCCGCTGAGACACATCAAGGAATCGAAAGCCAATGTATCGGTTTCGGCGAGATATTCGCATACCTCAGCGATGGCTGCGGGAGCGATATGGATGCTTGGGTCACCAACCGTTTCGTTGTCGAAGACGAGAACGGTTTCACCAAACTGTGTGGTTAGGGCTTCATAGATTTCTTCAGGTTTCACGTAAATCTTACTCCATGATCGCAGTTACAAGTCGTTCCTACCGTTGGGCGAGTTGGTGCCTTAGGCAGTCGATTCTTCTGGATTATTGTCTTCTTCAGTTGATATTTCTGCTTCGGCTGCAGGTTCGGTGCCTTCAAGTTCATACCATTCTGTTTTGGTAAAAAGTCTTTTCAGGAAGGGGACATGTTCGCGTTTGGCAACGGTCTGTGTTTTAATCTTTTCTTGTAGTTTTAGGAGTCCTTCAATGAGTGCCTCTGGGCGCGGTGGGCATCCGGGTACATAAACGTCAACAGGAATAATCCGATCAACGCCTTTGAGGACGTGGTATCCGTGTTGCCAGTAGGGGCCGCCGCTTGTTGCGCAGCTGCCCATAGAGATAACGTACTTCGGTTCCGGCATCTGTTCGTAGAGTCGTCGAATCCGTGTTGCCATTTTGAGGGTAACAGTTCCTGAGATGACCATAAGGTCGGACTGTCGTGGTGTTGCGCGCGGCACGCCTGCGCCGAATCGGTCGAGGTCGTAGTTAGAAGCAGCAGTCGCCATAAATTCAATGGCACAGCATGCAAGCCCGAAGGTCATCGGCCAGAGTGCTGAAGAACGTGCCCAGTTGGCGACAGCGTCAACCGAGGTGACAATTACATTTTTATCGAGTTTCTCATTAATTATCATAACTTTCTTCCCTCCGGAGGGATTGGACTTCAAGCTGCGTGGATCGTATCCATTCGAGGTCGCCTTTTGCCCAGACGTAAGCGAGCCCGACTAACAGGATAGTGATGAAGACGAGCATCTCCAAGAATGCGAAGAGTCCGAAGTCCCGAAAAACGACTGCCCACGGAAAAAGGAACACAGCTTCTACATCGAAAATCAGGAAGATAAGCGCGATGACATAGAAGCGGGTGTTAAACTTGATCCGTGTATCGCCGATCGGATCTTCACCGCATTCATAGGGGATATACTTTTCGCCTGAGAATAACTTGGTGTGTAGAAGGCGAGAGATCGTGAGATTTAGAACAACAAATAGGCAACCAACAATCAAGAAGATTAGGACATTTGCAAAGTTAAAAAGCATTCTGGATTATCCTT
>RKRO01000410.1 GCA_007571355.1 Candidatus Poribacteria bacterium
CTCTCCTGCACGCCCCTGCACTAAATTCACACATTTTCCGGCGCGAAGATCGATAGCCGGTAGTATTTTCATTGTTTTTAATTTTCCCATGTGGTTCGTTGAGGGGGATTAGGAGTTGAAAGTTCCTCTCCTTATACCCACGCTCCATTACATGACGCGCTACGCGCCTTAGGTTATTTTTTTTATTCTTCTCGGAAAATGCCGAGTAATTTCAACTGCACGATTGAGACAACAGCGATGATGAAAAACAGCACCCAACCGATTGTTGCCGCGTAACCGAGGCGCATGAACTGGAAACCATTTTTGTAAAGATACATCACGATCGTCGAACCCGCATCCGCAGGTTCACCCCCGTTCGTTAAGATATACGGTAGATCGAAGAGTTGGAGCGAACCTATCATTGACACAACGAAGACAAAGGCAATCACCGGACGCAAAGATGGGAGCGTGACATGGATAAACGCCTGCCACCAGTTCGCGCCGTCAACCGCCGCCGCCTCATACAACTCCTGCCGGATGCCTTGTAAACCCGCTAAAAAATAGATCATATTGAACCCCGCCCACTGCCAGACACCTGTCAAAATAACCGCTGGCATCACATAATTCTCCTCATTGAGCCAACCGATCTCCTTGCCAAAAAGAACGAATTCTTGGTTGATCAAGCCTGCACGCTGGTCATAGACGAGATTGAAGATAATCGCAACGAAGACACCGGCAACGAGCACCGGCGCGAAAAAGGCGAGCCTCAGGAAATTTTTCCCTTTAACATACTTGGAGTTGAGCAGAATTGCCAATAATAACGCAATCGGCAATTGGAGTGTGAGCGTGCCTATAGCGAAATAAGCGGTGTTCCGAAGCGACTTCCAAAAGATGGGATCGCCGAATAGATCGGTGAAGTTACCGAAACCGACGAATATCCGGCTTTGGAACCCGCGCATCTCATACAAGCTCATCACAAGAGATGAAATAAGCGGGTACCCCATAAAGACGACAAAGAGCAGGTAAAACGGCGCAATGAAGAGGTAGGGCGCGATTTTCTGTTGTCGGTTCCAATTTTTAATTATTCTTCGTGGTTCGTTAGGGTGAGTTGGTATTTTCACGTGCTTCTCCGTATATCTGAAGAAACGCTTTCTTCACATTGGATTTTAGCGTTCGCAAAAACCCTTCCACTTCGTTTCATGCTACGTTTTCTGGATGATTTTAATTATTCCGTTTCGCAATGCTAAGGATTTTGGCTAAGGTTTCATCAAGTCATGTTGTTCCCCCCATCTGCTCATATCTTTTGCCATCAGCGTACGTACCTTTTTGGCGAGTTCCGTCAATGCTTCTCTCGGTGTCTGTTTTTCTGTCACTGCAGCAAAGATCGCATCGTTGAGCAGATCCGCTGCCTCTGACCAGTACGGGTTCTGATAACGTGCCGGTAAATCGGGCGCGAGTTGTATAAACAACTCTCCAAGTGGTTGACCGCCCAAATAGACATCAGGTTCCTTAAAGATGGGGGCATCCCAGGCGGCTTTGAGGGGTGGGATAATTCGCGTCGTCTCATACCGGTTGATTAAACCAGGTCTATCAAAATAGGTAAACTTGAGCAGTTCCCACGCGCGATCCGGGTTTTTGCATTGCTTTGTAATCCCGACCATCGTACCCCCGCGCGTTGTTGTCCGTCTGCCCCCTGGTTGCCACGATGGCATACCGATCGCCTTCCATTTCCCCGCCATCTGCGGCACCTGGCTTTTTAGGATACCGACATACCAATCTGGCGCAAGAATAGAAAGGATTTTGCTGTCCTGCATCGCTGCAAAATTGCTGGGATCGCCGTGCCATGTGCCGTACACGGGTGTCGCGATCTCATGTTCGTTGAACAACGCCGTAAAAAATTCCAACGTCTCAATTGCAAGTTCACTATCAATAATGACGTTACCATCTTCGTCAAAAAAGCCGCCACCTTGTTGAAGCAGCAGGCTAAAATAGTCGCTCTCTGTGCGCCGATCTAACACAATCGCGTACTGATCGATTTTACCGTCACCATCAAGATCACGCGTTGCCTTTTTCCCAGCAGCGATGAAGTCGTCCCACGTTTCAACTTCTGTCATCTCAACCCCTGCCGCTTTAAAGAGGTCGTCCCGGTAAAGAAGCACAACCGGGTGCAAGTCGTGGGGAACCCCGAAAATCCGACCACGATACGACCATGGGGTGAACCGACTGACCACCAACTTATCCATCCAACCTTCACGCTCTAAACGCGGACGCAGATCGACAAATCCGATCTCATCAATCGCACCTTTGAGAAATCGCCCGATAGATGTAATCTCTACTTCAACGAGATCCGGCGCGCCGAAGTTAGACAGCATGGCGGCGAGAAGCTTGTCGTGCATTGTACCGCCAAAATTGATGAGCCGGACGTTGACGCTGGGGTTCTGTGCCTCAAATATCGGCACGCGCGCTTGGTACTCTTCGTAGTGTGTGTTCGCGAAAATCCAAAACTCCAGATCTTCACCCTCTTCCTCCGAACGACCGAAGATAAAAAACGTCGAAAGGAGGAAAAGCACCAACATTACCATCGGTCCCTTACCGAGTGGAAAACCATCAGTATCTATCGGGAGGCATAACATAAAAAACTCCGATTATGAGTAATCGTCTCATGGGCACGGTCAATAGCGGTATACCCACGCCATCCATCTGTATACACATCGCAGTTAGGAGAGTTTTGTATCCGAAAATCCATACCAACATGCTAACATAACTTCAAAAAAAATAGCACAGACTTTTACATGGGCCAAAGAAGCGTAAAAAGCAGAAGGGGCGAAATCTTCATAACTCTTCAAAATTCAGTCGGATTGGGAAGTAGGTTGGCTCTGCATCAGTGCCTGTGATTTCTGTAGGGCGGTTTCAAGTGTGTCCAAGACATATAAAAAAAGTGGCTTTTCCCGACTGGCGCGTGGGAATTGAAACCACGAAATACAGCAGGTCAATATTTACAAATTGCTGGCGACTTTGATGCGGTTTTTTGCGCGGGCGAGTGCCACCTCTGCACGTGGACGGTTCAGGTCCTCTGACCTCGACGCGAGTTGCGCTTGCGCGCGGTCGCGCGCCTGCTCAGCACGGGAAATATCAATTTCGGATGCCCACTCCGCCGTCTCAACTAAAGCAGTGACACCCGTCCGTAGCACTTCAAAGACCCCGCCAGTTGTTGCCATCAACTGCGGCGTGTCCGACGATTCACGGATGCGAATCTCACCGACAGCTAATGCTGTCAGAAAAGGGATGTGTCCGGCCAGAATCTGGAAGTTACCTTCAACGCCAGGTGCCTGAACGCTCGTCACTTCGCCTTCATAAATCAACTTTTCCGGTGTCCGGATTTCGAGATAAAAATTTCTACTAAGCATATTTTTAATTATTCATTTCTGAGCATCGTTCCACTTCGTTTCACGATGGTGTCTGATGAATCCAAATCGACTAAAGAGGTAAACGATTCTGTAGGGATAGGTCTTGTACCTGTCCCGATATCTACCTGTCTATATTTACGACCCTTCATAACCCAGAGACAATTAGACTTAATCGGAAGCCACCGCGAAACGCAGTGGAACGGGCCCCAGATTCAATAGTCTTTTTTAAATTAATCCGCTGCTTCTTCCATGTTTGCATCTTTCGCTTGCTCAAACGCTTCGTCAATTGTCCCGATGAGACGTAGCGACTGTTCCGGTAGCTCGTCGCAATCGCCGTTAAGAATCGCTTGGCAGCCTTGGACGGTATCCTCAATCTTCACGTACTTGCCTGGGGTTCCGGTGAAACGTTCTGCCACAAACATCGGTTGTACCAAGAACATCTCTAATTTCCGTGCTCTGTTGACAACCAGCTTCTGGTCATCTGACAGTTCATCTACACCGAGGATAGCGATAATATCTTGTAAGTTCCCATATTCTTGTAACATCTGTTTGACTCTAAAGGCAGTCTGATAATGTTCTTCACCGATAACCTCAGGTGCCAAAATACGCGAGCTTGAAGTCAACGGGTCCACTGCGGGGAATCTTGCCTTTTGGGCGATGTTCCGTTCGAGTCGTGTCACAGCATCAAGGTGCGCGAAGACAGAGACGACAGCCGGATCAGTGTAGTCATCGGCGGGAACATAAACCGCTTGGAATGAAGTAATTGAGCCGTGTTGTGTCGAAGTGATTCGTTCTTGTAGTTCACCCATCTCAGTTGCCAATGTCGGCTGGTATCCAACAGCGGATGGCATCCGTCCAAGGAGTGCTGATACCTCACCACCCGCAAGTGTGAAGCGGAACACGTTGTCTATAAAAATAAGAACGTCTTGCCCCTGTTGGTCGCGAAAATATTCTGCCATAGAGAGCCCCGCGAGTCCGACACGAAGACGCGCCCCCGGTGGTTCATTCATCTGACCGAACACCATGGCTGTTTTGTCAATCACGCCGTACTCATCAAGTTCAAGCCAGAACTGATTCCCTTCGCGAGTCCGTTCGCCGACACCACAGAAAACGGAATAACCGCCGTGTTGTGTAGCGATGTTGTAAATGAGTTCGGCGATCAAAACGGTTTTACCAACACCTGCGCCGCCAAAGAATCCGACTTTTCCGCCTCGGACAACGGGTTGAATCAGGTCAATAACTTTGATACCTGTTTCTAACATTTCGGCACTGGTACTAAGTTCAGCCTGGGGGGGCGGTGGTCTATGGATAGAGTATCGTTCAGATTCACCGGTTTCGCCTCTTTCATCAATAGGTTGACCTGTTACATCGAAAACCCTGCCGAGCACAGCATCGCCGACGGGTACGGTGATAGGGCCGCCAGTATCAGTCGCGAGCGTGCCGCGAACTAAGCCGTCAGTTGTATCCATTGCGACTGCACGCACCCGACTTTCGCCTAAATGTTGTTGAACCTCAAGTACAAGTTCGCTTCCATCGTAACGTTCAACCTTAACAGCATTCAGGATGTCCGGCAATGTGCCTTCCGAAAAATCTATGTCAACTCGCGCACCGACAACTTCTAAGATTTTTCCTTGGTTCATGAAATATTCCTTTTTTAAATTCTTAATTCAGAGTGGTTGACTGCTTTTCAAATCCAAAAACTGTAGTATGTCCAAAAACATTTTTTGTTTTGCAAGGACATTTCCACCGTATACAAACTCGGAGCGATTAGAGATTCGGACACGCCTTCTGAAAATCGTTAAGTGCCTCCGCCCGATTGATTAACGCGTATTGCCGATTTCGAGTTGGCATCAGCAGATTCACACGTTGGATTTTCCGGTTCAGATTTTCGAGTTTCCCACTGTATCGTTCAATACCGCGGACACGTTCATATTCAAAACTTCGGCTGATGGTTTCACGGCGGTGTGGATACTGCTGGGCGATAGCCTCTAACCGCTCTCGACGACCCTGCAGATTTTTAAGAAGCCTTTCAAGTTGCGCCTTTTCTTTTTTAATTTCTTTCTCTAACTCAATCCATCGGGGTGTAAAACCGTTCTCTTTCAGAAGACGGTTTGCCATCCGCGCTTGAGGGGTAAGGTAGGGGTTCGTATCCAATTTAAGCGGTTTACCTTCACCGGGCAAATTCTTGAATTCGCCACGTTTGATGGCTTCTTCAATCTGTTTGTTGACATTGATCGGCATATGAGACCTCCACACGGTTACGGCACGACGGCGCGTGCCTACTACCTTGCACGGCAGAACGGAGGCTGTCTGCTACTTTTATCCCTCCAGTGCCGCTGCGCCACTTACAATCTCGGAAATTTCTGTTGTAATTTGTGTTTGGCGTGCTCTGTTACGTTGGAGAATCAGCTCATCAATAAGTTCTTTTGCCTTTTGTGTAGCATTTTCCATCGCTGCCATTCTTGCGGCTTGCTCCGCTGCGTTAGAATCCAAAAGCACTTTCCACATTTGCATATTCAAGTGTTTCCCGAGTAGCATTTCAAAGAGTTCCACCTGTCCCGGTTCATAGATATAATCGAGAAAAAGTTCGTCACCTTCTGGTATTTCGGGTTCTAACGGAAGGAGTTGCTCAACAAGCACAGTCTGGAGAATAGCAGACTTGAAATTATTGTAAATGACTTCGACTTTGTCAATTTTTTTGTCGGTATAGAGATGTTCAAACTCGTGGACGACATCAACGGCCGTTTGAAATTCAAGTTGGCGGAAAATATTGATGTATGAATCTGTAATGTCGTAACCACGGCGAGTGAAATGCTCTTGCCCTCGTCTTCCGATGCAGATAAGCGTTACATCTGCGCCGCTTTCTTGATAGTGTTCTATACGTTCTGTTGTCGTGCGAATGACGTTACTGTTGAAACTTCCGCACAATCCGCGGTCCCCAGAAACGGAAATGATACACACATGTTTTATTTCACGTGTTTCGAGAAGTGGATGGGTCAACGCTTGTTCTTCAGTATCCATCTGTGAGATGAGATGCCCGAGGATAGTGTTCAGTTTTTCAGCGTAAGGGCGCGTTGCGACGATATTTTCCTGTGCCCGACGGAGCCGTGCCGCCGCAACAACGCGCATCGCATCGGTCACTTGCTCAATGTTTTGAATGCTGGCGATACGGCGCCGAATCTCTCGTAGAGTTGCCATGACTATTCACCTTCTACTACCACTTCTTCAGCTGCTTTGTCTGCATCCTGTACTTGCGCCTGTGGTGGCGGTGTATCACTCCAATTTTCCTTGAATGTTTTCACAGCAGTGTGCAAGGTTTCAAGCAATTCGTCACCCAGTTGACCGGTTTCTGCGATTTCTGAGAGGAGTTCAGCATGGTTTCTGTCAAGGTATTGCAAGAATTCGGATTCAAACCGCGCGACTTCCGTTTCAGGAACATCATCTAAGTAGCCATTAGCACCACAGAAGATAGAAGCGACTTCGCGTTCGACAGACATCGGTTGATATTGCGGTTGCTTCAGCAATTCAACAAGGCGCGTCCCCCGTAGGAGGAGGGATTGCGTTAATGCATCTAAATCCGATCCGAATTGTGCGAAGGCGGCAACCTCGCGAAAACTTGCCAGATCAAGCTTAAGGGTACCTGCTACCTCATTCGATTTCATCGCTTTAACCTGTGCATCTCCACCGACCCGTGAAACAGATAACCCGACATCAATCGCGGGTCTCACGCCTTGGTTAAACAGGTCTGTTGTAAGGTATATCTGCCCATCGGTGATAGAGATAACATTTGTAGGGATGTAGGTCGTTAAATCGCCTTCAAAGATTTCAATAATCGGCAGTGCTGTCAGCGAACCACCGCCGAGCTCGTCGCTGAGTTTTGCGGCGCGTTCTAAAAGCCGTGAATGCAGATAGAAAACATCACCCGGGTAGGCTTCTCTGCCCGGCGGCCTTCGTGAAAGGAGTGACATTTGTCGGTATGCCCACGCGTGTTTTGTCAAGTCATCGTAGATAATAAGCGCGTGTTTACCGCTATCTCGGAAGTATTCGCCCATTGAAGTGCCTGAGTAAGGCGCAATGTACTGAAGGGGGGATGGCTCATTTGCAGCGGCAGAGACGATAGTGGTATATTCCATTGCATTATGTTCACGAAGGGTATTGGCAACTTGTGCCAGCGTAGACCCTTTTTGACCGATAGCGACATAAATACAGTAAACATCTGTGTTCTTCTGACTCAGAATAGCGTCTATGGCGATTGCGGTTTTGCCAGTTCGTCTATCCCCGATAATCAGTTCGCGTTGTCCTCTACCGATCGGTGTCAAACTATCAATTGCCTTTAAACCTGTGTAGAGGGGTTCATCAACAGGTTGCCGTTGGACGATGCCCAACCCTTTCTGTTCAACCGGCAGTCGATGTTCTGTCTCAATATTACCCAAACCGTCGATAGGTTGACCGAGTGCATCGACGATCCGTCCAAGAAGTGCTTCACCTACGGGCACTTCGGCGAGTCGCCCCGTCCGTTTGGCGGTGTCGCCTTCGTGTATGCGTTGGTCTTCGCCGAACAGAACGCACCCGACGTTATCTTCTTCAAGGTTAAAAGCGATACCGTAAATGTCATCAGGGAATTCGATCATTTCGCTTGCCATGGCATTCGCAAGCCCGTGTACGCGCGCGATGCCATCGCCTACCTCCAGCACAGTGCCAGAATCGTAGACATCTACGTCTTGTTCAAACTGTTGTAGTTGTTGTTTAAGGATACTTGATATTTCGTCTGGTCGGACTTCTCTTGCCATATTTTCAGTCCTCTGTGAGGAATGGTTATCAGCCTTTGGTTACTGGTTTTTGGTTAAAAGATTTGTTGTAATAATCTATCCCCTTTTGGCAGACACCGAATAGGTATAAATTGTTACAAAACTGCCTCTTACCTGATACCTGATAACTGACAACCAATAAGGGTTACCCTTTTGCGAGTTGTTGCTTCAGGCGTTGGAGTTGCGATGCGATACTGGCATCAAAAACGGTGTCATCCAATTGCACGATGAACCCACCTTGGATCTGTGCATCGGTTGTGGTTTCCAGCCGCACCTGTTTTCCGGAATACGCGCTTAATTGTTCTCTAAGCCGCTTCTCTTGCTCTGACGTTAGAGGCACAGCGGTCGTCACTTTTGCGACGAGTCGCCCCGCGGCTTCGTCGACAATTTCTGAAAAGACATCCATAACTGCGATGAGGTAACGTTCCCGCTGCTTTAATGCAAGTAGTTTGAAAAAATTAATCGTCAGCGGCTGCATTGCGTCGGCGAACAGCTCCTGAAACGTCTCGCTTTTAAATTGTGGAGATAGCACGGGGCTATGGATGAATTGCGTGAATTCCTCGGATTGTTCAATTAATTCTCGCAGCGTATCTATATCCGCGATAATAGACTCCAGAGCATTTTGTTCCAACGCTGCATCGTATAGGGCACGAGCATAAGGTTTGGCAACCCGGATGTCTCTCATAGTTCGTTTTCACCTTGAATAAAAAAGGGCTGCTAACGCGAATCCGCTGGCAACCGACTCATAGATGCATCAATGATATGCTGATGTCTCTCTGCGTTAAGTTCCTCGCTTATGATTTTACTGGCAGCATCAATAGCGAGCTCAGCAACAACCCCGCGTAACTCGGAGGTGGCCTCCTTTTTCTCACGCTGAATTTCCGCTCTGGCTCTTGTGACTTCATCCTCTGCTTCTTGTCGCGCCTGTGCAAGAATGTCCTGACGTTCGGCGTTCCCTTGTTCAATCGCAGTTTGGATTTTGGTTTGCGCCTCGGTTTCGATATCGGCGAGGCGTTGGCGTGTCTCTGCGGTGAGGCGGTCCAACTCTTCGCGATCTGTCCGCAGCTGCTCTATTTGTGAAGTGATTTCAGATCTGCGGTCCTCTAAAAGCCCGCCCACTTTTCCAAAAACAAACTTCCAAAGTACGGCAAGCACAATCAGAAAGCCGATAGCTTGGATGAGGATCGTCTGCGGGTCAATTCCGAGTTGGCTTAGGAGCCCCCCACCGGCGGGTGCCTCAGCGGCGAACGCGCCGTTGAGACAGATGCCCATTAAAATCGCTGTATATAGGGCGTAATTTGTTGCCCTATGCTTCGTGTTTTGCATAAGTCTACTGTACTCTATTTTTTGAAACTGAAGACGTATCAGTTTGTGCGTATCATTTGGATGATCTGTCTCGGCTCACAAACCTTGCCATACGTCTTCAGCCAGGCGTTATTTAATTTACGCTTCTGACATCTGTCGCAACTCGTTTCGCATCTGCATCAATCATCTCTTTGAGGATTTCGCCCTCTGGCAATTTACCATACAAGAGAAAGAACATTAAAAGCGAATAGATAACGAGCGATTCAATGAGTGCCAAGCCGATAATCATTGCAGTTTGGATCTGCGGTGCAGCATCGGGTTGACGTGCGATACCTTCAAGAGCGGTACTTGCGGCATTTGCTTGTGCTCTTGAGGCGAAAATGACAGCGATCGGCAATCCTAAAGTTACACCGAACGCCAACACTGCTAAATAAATCATGAAATGTCCTCCTTGGACGGATAAGGTCAAGTTTACACTTGTCCCAGAAAATTAGTGATGCGCTTCATGCGCGTCGTCATGGTGTTCTATAAACAACACGATATAGATAGTTGTTAAAATAGTAAAAACGAATGCCTGCAGGAAACCAACAAACAGCCCGAAGAACAGCATCGGCACTTGCACTGGAATAATCGGTATGGTGTCTGCAATCAGCACAATAAGTCCGAGTTTTGTCAGTTCAATAACCACTGCTTTCTCACCAAAAATGTTTCCGAAAAGCCGGACAGCAAGTGAGCCTGCCCGCGATAATTGGGCAACAACTTCAAGTGGGAACATTAAGGCTCCCAACCACGGGGGGTTACCGGCTAAATGTTTCAGATAGCCCCCTATCCCGTTCTCTCTAATAGCAATAATTTGAACGCCTAACACAGCCGTTATACCGAGGGCAAGCGTTGTATTCAAATCTGCTGTTGGGGGTTGAAGCCCCGGAATGATTCCAAGATAATTTAAGGCGAGAATAAAGATAAAGAAGGAGCCAACGAATGGAACATACTTTTTGCCGTGATCGCCTAAAATCCGGCCGAAGAAGTCCATAATACCGCCGACAAATACCTCTAACAGGGTTTGGCCTTTCCCTTCAGGTATCCGTTTCAACTTCCGGGTGGCGAAGATAAAAAGCAGTGCTAAGACAAGAACAGCAAAGTATGTGTTGGGAATGAGATCGGGCTGATGCCACCGAGTCGGTTCCGGGATTATTTCATCCGGCAAAAGTTGTGAAATCGGAGAAAGCAAACTACGGTGACCGTTCTCGGCTGCGAAACCCCCGGCTACTATTGCCAAACTGAGCCCCACAACCAAGCAGGTAAACGATAACTTTTTCATATTTTATTACGGTGTCTCTTATAGTAAGGTAGCGGTGGTTTTTTGAGTGCTTCCTGTTAAGAGTCAATTTGAAAACTTCACCTCACGACTGGTTGGAATCCTTATTGGAAAGGATGAGTACCATCAGGCTAATTGCCTTGATAATAATAGCACCTTGTACTAAAGCGACACCTCCAGCAAATGCGTAAACGTTCATCCACTCCATTTTAAACAATAGGTAGAGCAATCCGCCGAGCACTGTGTATTTACCGAGCGTAATAAAGCCGAGTAAATACTTCGTGCGCTTCGTTTTCCCTGGACCTATAAGTCGTCGAACGACAAATTCAATAGACCAGAACAAACTCAGGCTGATAGCACTGCCAATCAAAAAACTCGGGAGCGCAAGACGTTTGAATACCGACAACACTGCCGCAATAGCGACGGTGAGGCAAATCGTCAAGATGTAGATATGACGGATGGATCGGTCACCAAATTCTAACACGGGTCCCATCTAAGCAGCTCCTTTGCTATGCTTCTTCGGTGTCTTGTGCTTGCCCTGAAGTGTCGTGGCGTTTTTTTGCTAAGCGTGCAAGCCGTCGATTCCAACGTGCAATTGAACGGAACATCTCCATGAATCCGGCTGCGACCCCTATACCGAAACCGATGAAGGATCCAACCGCTGCGTTGCCTAATTTTCCACCGATCCACTTACCGCCGAAATACCCGATACAGATCGCGAGCGCAAGTGTTATCCCGATGGATGCGAGGTCAAACATTCCTACATTTTCATTTTTCAATTGATTGAGCCGATGTTTGAACATAATCGTTGCTCCCATAACTGAAAATGACTTGGGGAACAGATTACCTCGTTGGCAACCCTATATATTATATCACAAGATTGTGGAGAATGCAAAAAAAATGGAATATTTCCTGCAATTGAAATTATTGGATTAAGACGACCCAATGCGCTTTGGTCGGTGCCGACAGTGTCACGCTCTCACTGAAAAGGATTTCCATCTCTTGCACCCATTTGCTGTTAGCAATATTCAACCATCGAGCTGTTCCGCTTTGGGGATTCGCATTACCGCCATTACGCAGATCGATATCGACAGAACCGCCATTCGGGAAGTAGACTGCGTATGCGCGTCCAGGGTTTGCGATGGTATACGCCTCGTTATTCGCTCTATTGGATAACAGATCGTTATGCGGCTCACACGTAAAAATATTAATACTGTCTGTGAGCATCCGCATACTCTTGAGATGTGCTTGCGCCGTTTCATTCAAACCGATGCCACTACCTGGACGGTGGAACCGTGCTGAGGCAAACCCGCCGAAAATATTTCGCCAAAACCGCTCCAACCCATCTTGCGTGCTTCCGTATTTTCCTGTATCAGCACCGTAAATTTTAATATTATTGATGGGACGGATCGGCGAGATCTCCGCCCGAATTCTCTGGGCGTTATCCCAATGTCGCTGCCCTTTCTGATGATTATTCTGTGATATATCACAGAACGAGTAGGTTTCGGGGTGGTCAAACGTCGCTTTATGCTTCTCGTGTGATAAATCCCAAGGGTCCCACATCTCTGTTGTTTCGACGACGCGCCCAGCTGCCGCGGCTTGTTTTTGGATATACGTCGCCCAATATTCACCCCATGCGGCGGTAACAGCAGTCTCGTTATCCATGCAGTAGAGGATATGCCCATACTGCAGCGTCGCGGAGAGGAGTTTATCCACAAACTTTTTCTGATATTTCAAGACAATTTCCTGATGACGCTCTTTGGGGACAGACCAGAAAAAGTTGTTCTCGGTTGCAACAGGATGGGTTTTGACAACGGTCGGTAAGTCTGTCTCTTCTGCTGTATAATTGCTATTATTTTTCGGATTGAAAGGGTTGGCAGCCCACGGGTCTCGATAATAGTTGAAAGTTGCCCACACTTCAATCTGAACAATAATATCCATCTGGTGGGTCCACGTGATGAAGTTCCGAAAACGCTTCCAAAACTCGCCATTCCACTGATCTAAGTCATATAAGTCACCGACTTTTTTGAAGGGTGGCACATCGCCTTCATCCACCCAACTCATTGTGGAGCGGACGTAGTTGCCACCGGCGGACTTCAACAGTTCAAGATGTGTTTTGAGATTCGGAATCTGAAAAAGATTATCTTCAACCGAACCTCCGATGAGCAGAATAGGTTTGTCTTTATATTGCCAATAGCGTGGGTTCTCTTTATAAATTTGGATCCTGTTTTTTTTCATCTCCATATCCTTTTCAGTTTCAGTCTCCTGTGCTGCTGCGTTAGATAATACAAGTATGAGCAGAACGGACACAAGCCTGCTAACGGCTACGTGTGCTTCCCACAGATTTCCCATAAAGTTGTCTCCTGAATGGAAGAAATACAAACGAAATATATTATACCATAGGATTCTGCAGAACGCAATTAGACTGTTTGAAAACAACACACAGATATGGTCGAAACCTAAAATGACCGAACCACTTTCGCTACAAAACGTCGTTTAAATTCTGAAGCATTCGGGTCGCCGAGGATAATAAAAAAGTCCGTACCAGCGTACCCAGATCGGCGTAATGCAAAGTAGATATTGATGCCTTCCAATTGCCAGATTAAACGACTACCCAGGCTTAAAGCTGGACTGAAATCATAAGCGAGGGTTAGGATCTGTTGGTAGCGTCTCTCAAAGTGCCATTGGATACTGGATGAGAGTCCTGCGGTAAAACCGTAAGCATGCAAATTCAGATTCCCGTTGATACGATGAATCGGTTGATCCGCCTGTTCACCCCAGTTATAGCCAACATTGACATTGTTGAACTGGTCGGAAGCGCGTGCTTTTAAGCTGATGTTAAAAATACTATCAGTGAATTCTTGGAATCGTCCACCATACCAGCCGACAGAAAGTCCGTAATCACTATGTGTCAAGAAATCTGAAAAGATAGAGAAGTCTCGCCGAAATACCTCACCTTCATAAGTGTTTGAAGCGATTACATTCGCCCCAACGAAAAGACTACGGATGAATCCCTGGCGCCATTCGTTTTTAATGATCCCTTGTAAACCACCGCCTCGGTTACCAGTGAACGGATGATAACCGAGGTTATTTACAAAATGTGGATCCAAAAAAAACATAGCAAATAGCGATTGAAAAAGTGGTCCATCGTAACTTAAATTAACATCTCCTATTCTTCCATCTGACTTGCCCGCCCAACTTTGCGTAAGCGTTGATGTCGCTGAAAACTTACCGTGCCGCACATCGCCGGAGAGATGAACTACGTTGTTCGCTTCGCTGTCCCGGTGATGGTGCGAAAGAAACGCAGTGCTCATGTTGGATGTCGCTGTTAGCGACTGTGAGGCGCGTAGAATGAAGTTCTGGTTGTTGTGATGATAGGTGCCTAACGTGCCAACGGAAGTGTTTTTCCCAAGTTTCCCAAAGAGTTTAAACCCTCCGTCTATGTCCATTATCCGTCGCGAATGGAAAAGCGTACCCAGATTGTAGACATTGCCCCCTTCAGCGAAGAAAGGTCGCCGGTCCCCCACGTAGCGTTCGCTATAAGAAAAATCAATGCCTTCAACAGCCTGTTCAATGTTATCAAAATCTGGGTTTGCTGTGCCGAGGAGACGGAGTTGGGGTGTTACTTCATAGCGCAGATCCGCTCCCGCGCGTGCAGTATATTCCCTTTCATCAGTTTCTGTTTCACTGATACTACTAATCAGGTAGGGTAAGAATTTTAGGTCACGTTTTTGCTGCGGGGGTAGTACGTCAATCCAATGCCCATCGTTTTCTCGAAATTCTTGAACGCCTAAATTACACCACCACGAACGTTCTCCGGTGCGTTGTTGAAACCTGTCAAGATTGATACCCATTTGAATAGGTGCTGTTGTATTGGGATAGAACTCATAGCGAGTACGGTTTATGAATGGTTGAAAGTTATACGAAAGTTAATCATAGCATACGCTAAATGACGGAACCCCAGACGGGTCTCTTTGAG